>JAGVCY010000027.1 GCA_020058965.1 Candidatus Omnitrophota bacterium
GTGTTCGTGGTGATCGTGCCGATCCCCATTTCGGTCATTTCGACATTTTTGTTTATGCGGTTTGCGGGGCTCACGCTCAATGTGATGACGCTGTTCGGCCTTGCGCTCGGCGTCGGCATGTTGGTGGACAACTCCGTCGTCGTTTTTGACAGCATCCTTAAAAAACGCGAGGCCGGTGACGGCATCATTCCCGCCGCCGTCGCGGGCTCCAAGGAAGTCATGATCGCGGTCGTTGCCGGGTCGCTGACCCATGTGATCGTGTTTCTTCCGATGATCTTTATGTCCAAGGAAATTCAGCTGTTGTATTCGGGAATGGCGATGACGGTTATCTTCTCACTGCTGGTGTCGCTTGCCTGCGCGCTGTCCATCGTGCCGCTCGTTTCATCCAAAAAAACCTTTGCGGAGCCGATGGGCCGGATGCATTCGGACGACGAAGGGGATTGGCTCGGAAAATTTTATCCGCGTGAGCGCAAGGTGCTGTTCAAGTTTGTGCGGCGATCCAAAATCGTGATCATCGGAGCCGTTCTGCTTTTTTTGGTGCCGCTCGTGGCGCTCGCGATGATCCCGGCGGATTATTTGGGGAGCACGGAGCAGAACAAGTTCACGATCTTTATCGAAATGCCGACCGGTGTGAAGTTGGATGTCAGCGACGGAGCGGTCAAGAAGGTCGAGTCGGTGATCAAGGACATCCCCGAGATCAAGACCATCACTTCGCGCGTGGAGGCGTGGTCGTCGAAGATCTATGTTGAGCTCGTTTCTGCGACGGAGCGCAAGCGGTCGAACAGCCAGATCATCGAGGAGATCCGGTCGAAGACGGGGCGCATGGACCCGGCGTTTGTTTACTTCGAGGAGGACAATCAGGTCGGGACCAAGGAGATCACGATCGAAGTTTATGGATATGATTACAAGACCCTTCGCCAGCTCGCCATCGGCATCTCCAACCGGATGGAGTCGGTTGCGGGGTTGACGGATTTAAAAATTCGGATGCGCGAGGGTCGGCCCGAAATGACGGTCGTGGTGGACAAAAACCGCGCCGCGGCCATGGGGGTGAGCACGCAGGCCGTTGCCGATCAGATCCACGCGGCGATGAGGGGTTTGCGCGCCACGCTCTTTCATGAGCAGGGCAAGGAAGTCGAGACCATCACTCGGCTCGAGGAAAAGTATCGCAAAACATTCCGCGATCTTTACAAGCTGATCATCAGCACCAAGGACGGCTCGCCTGTACTGCTGGAGCAGGTGGCGAGCTTTAAGTTCGACCTGGGACCGAGCGAGGTTTGGCGCAAAAATAAAGATCGCATGATCCAGGTTAGCGCCAATCTCAACAAGGTGCCGCTTTCGAACGCCGTGAAGAATGTTCGCGAAAAGCTGTCGGATCTGCAATTTCCTGAAAACTATCATTATGAGATCGGCGGGGATTACGAGACCCTGATCAAGTCACAAAAAGAAATGCGGCTCGTTATTCTCATGGTGGTCGTGCTGATCTATCTGGTGCTTGCATCGCTCTTTGAATCATTTACCCAGCCGTTCATCATCATGGTGGCGGTGCCGCTCGCGCTGGTGGGAGCGGTGGCAGCGATCCTTCTGGGGCCGAAGACTATCGGAATTGGCTCATTGTTGGGGCTTATGATGCTGGCCGGAATTGTGGTTAACCACTCAATCATGTTAGTCGACCGCGTTAATCACTATCAGAGAGAACTAAGAATTCATTTGATTAAATCAGTCATGTTTGCAAGCAAAGACCGATTAAGGCCAATTCTTTTAACAACTGCAACCACTATTTTGGGTCTTTTACCAATGGCAATTGATAAAAGTGATGGATCTAACCTGTGGTCTCCGCTGGCTCAGACGGTCATTGGCGGGCTATTGAGTTCATTAATTTTGACGCTTTTGATCACTCCATCCATTTATGTAGCGGCTTCACAGGCAGGAACTTTTTTCGGTAAGAATAATTTGATTGTGAAATTCCGCACGAGATTTAGCGCACTTTTCCAAAAAAAATAAGACGAGCAAATATAAAGATATATTTCTCGTAAATATTTGATTTATGACGTATCGTCATATATACTTCAACTTGACTGAGTGGGGTGTGAACTGGGGTTTCGATATCAATTTTGTTTAAGACTCAAATACGGTTTTTTTTGAGTGCGTAATTAAATAGTTGGAATAAGTAAAATTAACTAATATTTAAATGAATAATTTTAAGCACCAACATACAAAAATATGATCATTGCATCGCAGCGAAAATTTAAGTTCGTCGTAAGAATCGTCGCAGCGATCACCTGCGCTTCCTTTATTTGGCAGGATGTTGTCATGGCGAATGGCGGTGTGCCGAATTGGTCGCAGGTCGGCACGACGCCGACGACGCAAGCCGCCGGTAAATCCATTGGAAATATTGATCTTTCTCCCAATCTGGCAATTCGCCAATCTACCTATCAGGGAAGCGGCGATGATATCATCATCAACATTCAGGACGCGCACGCGTCGCTCGGCGCGCAGAAGGCGATCGCCGAGATGCTCAAGAACCTGGTCGGGCAATACGACCTGGACTTGGTGGGGCTCGAGGGCTCGTCCGGCACCGTTGACCCGTCACTCGTTTCGGCCTTTCCGGTCAAGGCCGTTCGCGAAAAAGCCGCCGAATCCCTGCTTCGCAACACGCGCATTGGCGCGGCCGAATTTTTCCAGATCATATCGCGCGAAAAAGTTGAGCTCTTCGGCGTCGAGGA
>JAGVCY010000261.1 GCA_020058965.1 Candidatus Omnitrophota bacterium
CATTCGAAAGATCCTCAAGGAGTTCGAAGAATCCGAACGCGCGACGAAACGATTTGAGTTCGCACTCAAGAGCGCCGGCGTTCAAAGCGTGGTCGCGGTCGAGGGCTTCAAAAAGTTCGCGCAGGCCATCCAAGCCACGACAACGATCTCCGATGAAGCCGTGTTATCGGTGGGCACACTCTTGACGTCCGCCGGCGTCGGGTTTGACAAGCTCGAGGTCGCCACGAAAGCCGCGATTGAGGTTTCCGCCAGGTTCGGCAAAGGTCTGGAGGAGTCGGCTCTCATCGTCGGAAAGACCTTTAGCGGATCCGCACGGGAGCTCCGGGCCCTGGTTCCTGAGCTCGCCCGTCTTACAGAGGAGGAGCTTCGCGCCGGCGAAGGGGCGGAGGTCTTGGCGAAAAAGTTCGGCGGCACGGCGGCAGCCGAGCGCGATACGGTATCGGGTTCGATCACATCGGCCAAAAACGCCATGTCGGAGCTTCTCGAAAATATCGGCTCGTTTATGGCGACGTCCGAGCTGCTTACATTCCTCGAAAACGTAGCGCGTGGGTTCAATCTCGTCGCCGAGAAGATCGGACTTGTGAATAGTGCGACGCAAGGATCAAGGCTGTCGCAACTAGAAGCACAGCGCACGGCATTGACTCAGCAGCTCGGAAGTCTTCAGGGAAATCTGGCTATCAGCGGAAGAGAGCCATCATTTTTTCAGCCAGGGATAACCAACATGTTGCAGCAGGAAAGCGATCTAAAAAAACAAATTGCCGAATACGATCGCGACATTTTGAAACTTCGAAAGGAAGCCGCTGTCGAAGTTCAAAAGGAAGTCACAGCATCAAAAGTGGTTCGGGAAGAAAACGAGAAGCTTCTCAAGGTTCAGGAAAAAAGACTCAAGCTCCAGGAAGAGGTCAAGCCGTTCCTTGACGCCATCAAAAAGGAATCGGAATCCAAGGCGGACGCGATCGATCGCGAGTTTAAGGAACGTAAGGCCAAGCTCGACGAGTTCGTTCTATATGGCAACATCAAACAAAAAGAAGCCGATGCTTTTGCGGAGGATCTCCTCAACATTCGGGTGAAAAAAGAAAAGGATCTGATTAAGGAGGTCGAGCAGGAACGCGTCGACAAAATGCAGGACTCGTTCCAGAAGGTAAAATCATTCACGTCGGGCCTGGGGACCATCATCGGTGCAGCGGTCGGTGCGTTACTGACTCGAACGCCTCAGGGCGCAGCGGCTGGAGCTCAAGCGGGTTCGTTCTTTGAAAGTCTTGACAAAGTGGATGTGCAAATCGGAGCCAAGCTCGGCGAGATGATTCCAAACATTGCCACACACCTGATCGATAACTTTCTCGAAGCCTCTGGGAGTGTCTTTAAGGGCATAGCAAAAGGAGTCAAAGAAGGGTTCGGCATTATTCCACTTTTCAAAAAGATCGGCGACTTTTTCTCGGGTCCGAAATACTTTTCATCGTTCAAGGATGCGATGAAGGACGCGCTTGATGAATCTAAAATCATCGAAAGCCTTCAGAAAATGGCGACGGCAATCGCTGATACCGCGAATGCGTTTCGAAGCTTAAGGGATCGAACGGATCGCGCGCGCACTGGTGTTAGCCAATCCAGGAGAGGCGTAAATGCGGACCTTGGCGATCTATTATCGACGGTCGGTTTTCAGTCTTCTGACTTTGGGTTTGGGTATGGAGGGGTCACGAACACTGGATTTTCAGGATCTGCCAAAGAAGCCGCCGAAGCCGGGATCGATATCACGGGAGGAAAATTCAGGATCAAGGACGCCAAAAAGTTTCAAGCGGCATTGGATGAGCTGGGTGCATCTCTGCAGGAAGAGGCCGCGCGAATCGTGGATCTTACGAACCTCCGAATCGAAAAACTCGAAGAGGAAACCAACGCCATTATTGAAAACAACAACAAGCAAATCGAGGCGCTTCGGGAAAGCATTTCAAATGCGCAATCCGAGCTCGACCGACTCAACCAGGCTCGCCAGTCGATCGCACAAACATTCGACGACATCATCAAGCGCATCGCCTTCGGTCTCTTCTCTCCAACCGAGTCGGTCTCCGCGTTGCGTGCCCAGTTTCAGGCGGCGAGCGGGGAGGCTCGTGGCGCAGCGGGTACCGCTCTGGCGCAAGGCCTGGAGGGACGATTCGGTGCGGCTCAGGCGTTGGCGGCATCGGGTGCCATTACTGGGGAAGAACTCGCGCGAATCCAAGAGGAGGTCTTGGGCGAGCTACAAAGTACGCGGCAGGATTCGATCTCGGAGTTTGACCGTCTCATCGGCGTGCAGGATTCCATTCTCGCGCAGCTCCAGTCGCAGGAGCAGCGGCTGGTGAATGAAAACGAACGGCTCAATACGGAACTCAAGAGCAAAATAGACGAGCTCAAGGCTCAGGCAGTCAAGCAGGTAAACAAGCTGGAGGAGGTCATCCAAGCGGCCAAAAAAGGCGATCTGCAGATCCTGATTAATTATTTCAAAACAGGAAAATCGTTTCAAAGCGGCACGGACTATGTAGGCCGGACAGGGCTTGCCATGGTTCACGCCGGCGAGCGCATCGTGTCTCCTGAAAACAGAATGAACCAAGGCGGTGGTGCGATGGTCATCAACATTAACGGCGTTCCGGCTTCAGGTGGAACCCGCGAGGCCATCGTTCAGTTGGTCAAAGACGCACTTAAACAGAACCTGGGAAACCTTCGCGGGCAAATTCAGAGAACGGGATAGCGATGGCGAATTCCTGGCTACATACGAACCTCATCAAGACCGTTCAAAAGACGCTCGTTGCCGATAGCCAGCAGACCGAATATCCGTCGGCGAATCTTCAAACGGACAATTACACGCAACCGTGGCGGACGGCCGATGCCGCTGGCGCGCATAATTGCGTCAACGACTTCGGATCCGCGCAGACGGTCGATTGCTGTTTTCTGGGGAACGTAAATATTCGCAGCTCTGGGACGGTGAGCATCCAGGGTAATGCCACGGACGCGTGGGGCGCGCCGACGGTCAACCAAGCCTTTACGATGTCGGGCCTCGGCCTCGATCCGCCGCATCGAAATCTGTTTGTGACGTTCGGATCGTCGTCACAGCGGTTCTGGCGGATCCTCATCACGGACGTTTCAAACCCGGCCGGATACTACCAGGTCGGCGAATGGTTCCTTGGCGTTCGCGTAAGCATGGCCACGGGTCAGGACTTCCAGAGCGAGCACGAGCAAACGTACCAGCGCAACAACGTCATTCATCAAACCGAGTGGCTTCAAAAGTACGCGTACACGCGCGCGGACCGGCGCGTCTTCGGATACGAATGGCGAGCCATCACGGCGGCGACGCGGACGCAGTTTCGCGTATTGGAGCGGGCCGCGAAAGGAACGGCGTTACCGTTTGTTTGGATTCCGGATGTCACGGCATCGCCTGCAGAATCGTTCTTTGTTAGGATGGCCGGCGATATGCGAATCACCCAGGTGACTCCGACGCACTACAACATTCAGACCTCGTTCGAAGAGGAAGGTTTCGGGAAGGACGTGCCGGCGGTATGAGTACATTTCTTTCAGGCGCAGGCGTTGTCCCGTTCA
>JAGVCY010000025.1 GCA_020058965.1 Candidatus Omnitrophota bacterium
CTGGATGATCGTCTGCGCCGGCGAGCCGGTGCGTCCCTCGCTTTTAACTTTCCAGCCTGGGAAGGCCGACTGAATTCGGGCGGCGGCGCGGGTCGCCGTCCCACGGGCGAGGCGTAGGTCGCGCTTGGCACGCTCAAGTGCGTCCTTGCGGATTCCGCTGGCGGAAGACGCGCGCTTCAATGCCGCAAAATCCGCCCCTTCCGCAACGGTCAACACGAGTACTTCCACACGACGCGGCAAACCGGCGCGGCGCAGATCGTCGACCGTCCGCCGAACCGGATGAGCTCCGTCAAACGCGATCAGAATTCGGTTCGTGTCGTTCATGGTTCGATTCCTCGTGTTATTTGGTTCGTTGTGATTTCGACCGCGACAAAGGCCAGCCAGAACCCGATCAGGGCCGCGGCCTCCCGTTTGGTCAGCATCCGCTCCGAATTCATAAAGATCCCTAGAAAAACCGACCCCGCGATCATGAATCCGCCGGCCACATGAACGATCTGGGCCGGAAAATAAAATGGCCCGATCAACGCGATGACACCGACCAACAGCGTCGCATCGGCGAACACCGTACCCAGAATGTCGCCGATCGCCAGATCGTCTTCCTGTTTTTTGACGGCGCTGACCGCGAAGGCCAGCTCCGGAAGCGTGGTGCCGAGACCGACCAACAGCATCCCGATCACCGCCGTGTTGATCCGCAGCAGACCCGCCAGCTCCACCGCGGAGGCAATCGTGAAGTTCGATCCGGCCACCAGCATGGCCACGCCCGCGAGCAGGAGAGCGAAATGCTTCAGGCGGCCGGTGCCAGGGGTCGCCGAACCCATCTGATGTAAGCCGCTGCGAAAAGCCCGGTAATAAAAAAGCATTCCGATGATCACCAAGACCACGCCTTCGGCCCGGGAGTAGTGTCCGTTCCATCCTAGCGTGACCGGCAGAACGAGAAGCAGCGGATACGAACGGTTGTTTGTAAGAATCCTACTCTGGACCCGGACGGCGCGGCCGCATAGAAGAACGACAAGAGCGAAGACAAGGGTCAGGTCCGCCACATTGGACCCGAGCAACGTGCCGAGACCAAAAGACGGAACGCCGCGCAGCGCGGAATTCACGGCAACGAACCCCTCCGGCAGGATCGATATCACGGCGACGATGAGCAGTCCGACGGTGTATTTGGACAGACCCAAGCTGGCCGAGAGCTGCGCCGCCGAACGCGTCGCGAAAGTCGCACCCGCGACGAGCAAAACCAGCGATGCAACGAATGCAGCCGAGGGAGCGAACATGTCTGCATTTTAGCACGGACAGGACGCCTGACACGTGAGCTTTGGGATTAGAATTGAAAAAACGCTCTACGAAAAGCGCTGAAGTTATAGTACGCTGTCACTTATGGATTTTCTGGTCGCCTTCTTTCCGATCGTTTTGCTCATCTTCCTTATGACGTTAAAAAAGGGTGTGCCGGCGCACTTCGCGCTTTGGCTGACGGCGCTTCTGCTGTATCTCGCCCAGCTGTTTTACCTCGGCTCAGATTCCGCGCTCGTTCACGCGGCCGTCCTCTCAGGCGTCCTGACCACGGCCACTCCGGCGCTTATTCTTTGGGGTGCCGTCTTTTTCTTCCGAACTCTGGAGGCCGCCGGAACCCTGTCTCTCTTGCGGAAATGGCTGAACGGCATCAGCCCGCACCCCGCCGCGCAATTGATGCTGATCGCCTGGGCCTTCTCCTTTTTCATCGAGGGGGTCAGCGGCTTCGGCACGCCCGTGGTCATGGCGGCTCCGCTCTTGGTCGGCATGGGCTTTGATCCTATCCGGGTGGTCGTGTTGTGTCTGGCGATGAACACGATCCCGGTCTCCTTCGGCGCAGTAGGTACTCCCATGTGGTTCGGCTTCGGCGAGCTGAACCTTCCGCCGGACGTTCTCGCCGAAGTCGGCTGGACAACCGCCTGGATCCACGGCGCCGCCGCCTTGATCATCCCCGTTGCGGCGCTCGCCGCCGCGCTTCCGGCCAAAACTCTCATCGGAAGCCTGCGTTTCATCTACCTCTCCATCGCGGCCACGCTGCTGCCTTATATCCTCATGTCGAAGTTCAGCTTCGAGTTTCCTTCTATCGCCGGCGGGTTGGCGGGATCCATCATCACCGTTTGGCTCGCGAAAAAAAACATCGGACTTCCGGCGGCCGTGCCGGCCAAACCGGGACACCCAGAATTCTCCGGATCGTCCAAGCTCACCGCTCGGGAATCCTTCATCGCCTTTTTCCCGTTTGCGGCGGTCGTCGGACTGCTGGCGTTGACCCGGTTTAAATTTTTTGGAATCCAGGAATGGCTCATGTCGGGCACGCCGCTCGGATCGCTTGCCTTTCCAGGAGTGGGAGAGGCCTTCGTCAGCTCCTCTCTAGTTTTGGAGCTGCGGAATATTCTATCGACCGATACCGTCTGGAAACACCCCCTGCTTTATGTGCCTTCCCTGATCCCGTTCGGACTCGTCTCGGGAGCATGCTTTTTTATTCTCAAAATCCCCGGACACGAACTTCCGCTCATCTGGCGCGAATCCATCCGCAAAATTTCCAAGCCTTGTCTGGTACTTGCGGGATCAATGGTTTTTGTCAAATTATTCATGTTGGGCGGAGACCGGTCGCCTGCGGTGCTTCTGGGTTACGGCCTGGCACAAGCCGGAGGAGGTGTTTGGAATTACGCGGCCGTTTATCTGGGGGCTTTAGGGGCTTTTTTTTCGGGATCCTGCACCGTTTCGAACCTGACCTTCGGGCCGGTGCAAGCGGCTGTCGCGGAACGGTTCAGCCTAGGCCTGCCGCTCATCCTCAGTCTTCAGTCCGTGGGCGGGGCAATGGGCAATATGATCTGCATTCACAATATCGTAGCGGTGAGCGCGGTTCTCGGACTGCGGAATCAGGAAGCCGGGATCCTCCGCCAAACTTTTCCGCTCATGCTGCTGTACGGCGCCGTGGCAGCCGTCACCGCTTCGCTATTTTTTAGATTTTAGCCATCACCTTACCTGAACAATGGTCTAGCGGATGGGTAAGGTATTTGCTAAGGGGGAGAACTCGAGACC
>JAGVCY010000238.1 GCA_020058965.1 Candidatus Omnitrophota bacterium
GATGGATTGTGTTCCGACGATACATACGTGTATGTTGGAACACAATCCATCCACCATTCCCGATACGATCAGGCCGGCAGGCTGATAAAAACCGAGGCAGAGGCCATCCGCACGATAGAACAAATCACGGGAAAACAGGTCGTTGTCCTGGACGGTCCGGACGATATCCATAACGACCGGTATCATGTTCCGCTCGGAGCGACGCAATACGGAAAACACACCAGCCTTGTTGCGGATCCCGTCTGGGCGCTGAAAATCATCGCTTCGATGAGTGCGGACGCACGGGAGGAGGCGATAAAAAATATTTTACGATTCGTCAGGGGAACGGCGTTGGAAAAGAACGAAGCCTTTACAAGAGACCGACTTCGCGATTTTTTTAACGTCACGCCGGAAAAAATAAAGAGAGCCAAAAAGTCCGATTTTGTTCGGGGGTTGGCAAAAGTAATACAGATTTTGGAATCCAAAGGAATCAAGGTCATGAGAGTGCCGGGCCTGCCCAAGGAATTTGCGGGAAACCCTTTTGGAATTTTCCCTACAAATGTCATCATGGATAATATTTCCACAGAATCCGGCGGAAGAGCACACCGAACTGCCATCGTACCCCATTACGGAATTCCCTCGTTGGACACAGCGGTGAACACGACCTACGAGGGCCTGAGTTTTGAAGTCCTGCCGGTGATGGGGGTAGTATCGGGATCCGCCGATGGAGGCCCGAGATGCCATGTCCAAGCTGTCGCAATCGAGAGAGGCGATGCGCGAAAACGGTCGCCGGAGGAGATTTTGAGGGAGCAAATTAAAAAATGGCAGATGCTTTGGCCGCCTTCAGTCATAACCTCCGCCGCGCGGATGGCGGAAAGCGCTAATATTTTTTCGGAAAATCGTGTTAAGTCGGGATTTCCGCTTCGCGTAGCCGCAAACCTCGCTAAGTTAGGCTGGATTGCTTCGGCCGACACTCTGCCTCTCATCGCCGGAGGCCGGCTGGGAACGATTCCTGTGGCGATTTCGCCCGCTCGGATGGCCGTGTTGAGCGTCTCGGCACAAGCGGATGGGGTTAGAGTCATCCGGCAAGTCGATTCAAGCGGGAATTCGATGCATGTAAGACGATTTAACCGCTCCGCTATTCGAGAAGCCGCCGCGAGACGGACCGCTGCCAGATCCGCCAGCCCCGTGCGCCCGGATCTTTTACCGGAAAATGACGCGGTCGGCGAAGCGGTTCGCGTTTATAGGGAAAAGGATCAGATCACCCGTCAGCATTTGGATGCCATCGTGAGACGGTGGGCTGGAGCAAAAGCAGCTGAAAAAAAATCTGTTGTGATTGCAGTCGGTATTCAAGGGCAGGATTTATCCGCAGCGGCAAAAGAAATGGACGAATTTAGAAGCAGTAATGAGAAAAATCTTACCGTTTTGATTGAATGGGTGGATGAAGACGGAAATCGAATGGAAGAAGTTCACGGAGGATACCGTTCGGACTCGCTTCCAAAAGAGGGGACTGTTCATAGAATTTATGCAGGAGTTTTGAATGTGAAAATTTTAAAGAAAGCGGTTGCGGAGGGGGCCGGATACCTTCCGATGGAAGAAGCCGTTCATCCCGACGGCGGCAGGAGCGTTACCTACTACAAGCCGACTTTTCAGGCGGCCGCCGCGACGGTTCTGGCCGAATCCGTTGAGGATTATGCGCACGCCGCGCAAGCTCTTAACGCTTTAATGGGGCGGGCGGATCTCCATCGCCCGCAGGTGCGGCTCATCCAGGCACCCGATGCCACAACCAAGCTCGATGATTACACCGCCAAGGGCTTGATCGTCAAAGCCGGCGCCAGACTCTCTCAAGGCCTTTACGGAGCCTACCTATCTGAGCGCGAAGCCGGCTCTTCAGCCTAATATTTAACATCCGTCATAAAAAATGGGAATGACACCGACCCGGTAATCTAATATAATCTCATATAGTTAAAGTGTGAGATTCACCCGAGGATCTATGCTGGACAAGTCGCTGCAGAATCTCCCAACCAATATCTGGTCACAAATCGCTCAAATTGACGAGCTCAAAGGTCAATGGGTAGCCGGAGCCAAGCTGAGCCCTCAAGCCCTAGGAAGGCTCAAGCGGTCCGTTTTGATCACCTCGACCGGAGCTTCCACCCGTATCGAAGGGTCGAAGCTTTCCGATCAAGATGTTGAAAAGCTCATGCGAGGAATTTCGGTCCAAAAGTTCAGGGACCGGGACAAGCAGGAAGTCCGTGGCTATTACGAACTCCTTCAAAACGTTTTCGATTCCTGGGAATCGTTGGTTTTTTCCGAATCGACGATCAAGCATTTTCATAAGGAACTTCTTAAGTTCGTGGAGAAGGACAAGCATCATCGCGGCGATTATAAAAAGGGCGAGAACAAAGTCGAAATGATCGATGAAGCCGGAAAGTCCGTCGGCGTTTTATTCGACACGTCGCCCGCCTACCTGACACCGAAAGAAATGCAGGAGCTCGTCGAAACAACCCGGAACGGTTTTCAAGGTAAAAAATGGCATCCGCTGCTTATTATCGGCCATTTCATCGTCGAATTTCTGAATATCCATCCGTTTCAGGACGGCAACGGCCGGCTGTCGAGAATTTTTACAAACCTTCTTCTGCTCAAAGCGGGGTATTTGTACATGCCGTATGTTTCGCATGAAAAACTCATCGAAGACAACAAACCCGACTATTATCTAACCCTGAGGAAAAGCCAAAAAACCCTCAAAAGCGACAAGCCAAACATCGTGCCTTGGCTGGATTTTTTTCTTCCATTGATATTCAGTCAATCGCAGGCCGCCCTCGAGCTCCTGTCAGGAGAAAATATCGACAAACTTCTGTCACCTAAACAAATCGCCGTTTGGGAATATCTTCAAACTGTTCCCGAAGCCACGCCCGGAGAGATCGCCAGGCATGCCAAAGTCGCGAGACCCACCGTCAGTCAAGCGCTAGACCGATTGACCCGCCTAAGAAAAGTCGAGCGCATCGGCATGGGAAGAACCACGCGTTACAGAAAAACTCATCAGAACTAGTCAGAATCGTATGGGGCCGGACCGTCAAAAGCAAGACCGCTGAGCCGACAACGCCTCCGTTATCGGCCAAATCGCGGCAGTTGAAGAAAACTCTAAACCATTGCATGCTCGGTCACAAAATGCTTGACAAACATGATGTTTGTCAAGCATCATTATTGGCATGAGCCCAATGGATGTATTTTGGAATCGGGATAAGGAAACGGCGTTCATCGCCGCGCGCATGCGGAAGGGCGGCTTCGGCTACCTGACCGGTCGGCGGCGCGTCGGAAAAACGGCCCTTCTAAGGCGGTTATGCGAAAAATACGGCGGATTTTATCACCAGGCCGTGGAAGGAACGCCCGAACAGCAGCTGCTTCATCTGACCGAGGAATGGAGCTCGAGCATTCCTTTTTTTAAGGAAGCGCGGCCCCGTTCCTGGTCGGAATTTTTCAACCTTCTTTCTGGACAGAAATTACCACGGCTTGTTGTTTTTGACGAATTTCCGTATTGGGTCAGTGCGGATCCGGCGCTCGCCAGCCGTTTTCAAAAATGGATCGATCATGACCTCCCGCGCTTAAAAACGCTCGTTTTGGTGTCCGGCTCCTCCCAATCCATGTTGGATTCCCAGTTTTTGAGCCAGGGGGCGCCTTTGTACGGCCGAGCGTTGTTTCATCTGCGTGTCGAGCCGATGAGCTATGAGTGGTTTTGCCGAGCGATGGGCTATCGCGCGGGAGATCCGGTTTCGTTTACAAAGTTTTCCCTGGTCGGCGGCGTTCCCCATTATTTGAAGCTGATGCCGAAAGGCTCCGTGGTCCGGCAGGCGCAGGAACTTTTTTTCTCGCCGTCGGCGATGCTGGCGGAAGAACCCGCGCATTGGCTGCGTGACGAGGGAATCACCGGCAATGTTCCGAAAGCGGCGCTGGATCTGATCGGCCGCGGTGTCCGGAAACCCGGCGAATTGGCGTCCCGATTGGGAATTCCGCAGGGCAACCTGTCCAGACCGCTGAGCCTTCTCCTGGGCTTGGGTCTTGCCCAACGGGAACTACCTTTTGGCGAATCCTCCAGATCCACCAAAAAAGTGTTGTACACCCTTCAGGACCCGGCCCTTTCTTTTTATTATGGGACTTTTTTGCCGAACCGCGCCGGCTGGGGAAGTCTCGGTACGAGCGGACAAAGACGGCTTTTGGAGCTTCATGCTTCACGCCAATGGGAAAATTTTTGCAGGCAGGCTCATCCCGGTTCGGGACGTTACTGGGAGGGGCAAATCGAAATTGATCTTATAAAGCACGCGGCGCCGTCCGGCCGCTTGATGGTTGGGGAATGCAAGTGGTCCTGGCTGGGCAACAGGGAAGAAAAGAAGCTGTTGAATTATTTACGCGACAGGTTTTGGCTCACCAAATTCGCGCGGAGGCTCAAGAAATCCGCCAAGATCGAGTTCAAGATATTTTCGAAGAGAAATTTGACGGAACTCAGCCGACAGGATAAAAGTCGCTGAAGCTTTTGCCGCCAGCCCTCGGAGACGAAAATCAGAAGTGGATGCCAGAGGCGGATACCAGACCTAGTCAGAATCGTGTAGAATTGCTATAATATGCTGATGAAAATAGCAAAAACATTGGTGTCGGTTTTTGTCGTAACGGCGCTCGTTGGGGCCGTGTACGGCGTTCGAAGCGTTAAAAGCAAAACCTCCGAACCGATTGCCGCGCTTGTCAACGCCGCTCCCAAAATGAAGGGCAACCCCGCCGCTTCCACACGCGTGGTGGAATACATCGATTATCAATGCCCCTCCTGCTCAAAAAGCTCCGTTTTTTTACACGAACTGTCAGAGCTTCACCCCAAGGACCTTTTTATCGAGGTCAAATATTTTCCGCTCAACGGACACAAGCACAGCATGACTTCGGCCAAGGCGGTCGAATGATCAAGGATGCAGGGAAAATTCTGGCCGGCGCATGAGGCGGTTTTTTTATCCCAGCCCGCGTGGCGGGAGCTGGAGGAAGCCAAGCCGGTGATCCATCAGGCAGTTCGACAGGCGGGCGTGGACATGGCCGCGCTAGACCGCTGTGAGGCCGATCCGGCCGTGGAACAGCGTATCGTCGCGGAACGGCAGGAAGGTCTGGCAGTCGGACTTAAGTCGACCCCTACTTTTTACATCAACGGTCAGATGGTCGTCGGTTTTTTGGCGATGCGGGAGGAAATGACCAAGATCTTTCCGGATGCCGCATCGATCATTTTGCCGGCAGATAATATCGCAGTTCCCGCTTCACCGGATGCGCCCAAGCAATCCTAGTGCGCGTCCGCGGATCGGCGCGGGCGGGCCAAATCTTTGGACGGCCGCGCGCGTAGGCATTGGACTCATGTTTGCGCTTTCAGGATTTGAGAAGCTGATCGGGCCCTACCAAAACTTCAAGTATGTGATCGAGCAATATCAAGTCTTAGGCGGTGATCAGGCCGCGTTATTGGCGCGGACCCTGCCGTGGTTGGAGCTTTTTGCAGGTGTTTTTTTTGCGATGGGACTTTGGACGACGACCGCGGGCGTCACGATTTTGCTGATGCTCGGGGTTTTTATGGGCGCGGTCGGTCAAGCGCTGATTCGAAAGTTGCCTTTGGACGAATGCGGCTGTTTTGGCGAGCTGATCTCGATCCCACTGCCGATGGTTTTTGTGATGGATGCGGCGCTGGCGGCGCTCACGGTGATGGGCCTTCGAAAGCGGCCTGGAGTTAGAACGCTCAGCATCGACGCGATGTATGAGTGACGATCTTCGCCGGCGGTATGGCGCGGCGCTTGAGCTTCTGACGCAGGATCAGCCGGAAGCGTGCGCGGCGGAACTCGAAAAAATATTAAACGACGCGCCGGAATTTTTGGATGTTTACGAAGGTTTGGGGGTTCTCTACGGTCGGCTGGGGCGGGTGGATGAAGCGATCGCGTTGATGCATCGGTTGATCGAAAAGGACGCGGACTCGATCATGGCGCGGGTGAACTTGTCGGTCTTTTACATGAAGAAGGG
>JAGVCY010000232.1 GCA_020058965.1 Candidatus Omnitrophota bacterium
AGCCCATCCGCCGTTTTCGATTGAAGGGATTGAATAAAATCCGTGCGGCCAACCACATAAAGGTAAAATGCTGATAGGGTGGCCGTAAGAAGAATGATCGCGGAAAATGTTGATAGTTTCTTCATATGCGTTATGATTTTATCATATTTTAGTATATAATTTTATTCATATATGATCTCAGCCGGCTTTCGCCCCGCTCCTATCTTGCTCCTCATGTTAATCGGCAGCATTCTAGCTCCCTCGAAAGAAGCGATTGCTGAAGCGCTAAACGTTTCTGACGACCGACAGCAATCAGCAGTAAATGAAGAGGCGAATTCTTTAAAAATCGCCGAGTCCCAAAAATCGCGTGCCGCGCAGCCTACAGCTGCCGCTCAGAAGAATTTTTATCAAATTGGTGAACTCTCGGGTATTCACGGCGCAAGCGTCTCCACGACATTTCGCTGGTACCGCGATATTGATAATTTGGATATTGCCCCCGACTTCTTGCGGTGGGTGCTCGAGGAAAAGGCGTCTCTATGGACATCGTTTCGATTGAATAATCTTCAAGGATATGTGCGCGGAAGCATGAGCAACACCGATCGCGGAACCGGGCCAACCTACACAGGAATCGGGGCGGATGTTGAAGGACCCGCGCTTGAATTGGCTTTTGTTACGGCAGATTTTATGCAATCGAATAATTGGCCCCTGCGTCTCACGACGGGCCGACAGGTTCAATATGTAGGACGCGGTTTGTCTTACTATTCGATCTCCGATGGGGTTCAGCTGCAGGTCACGGACACCACTTGGCCGCAAAAGTACTTTATCGCCCACTCGCTCCCCAGGGCAGACAATATCGATTTTAGCGTTCCGGGATACGACAAGGAGGGCAATAGACTTTTTTACGGCGGTGAGTGGGGATACAACGGAATACCTCGCATTTCGCTTTATGCGTATACGTTTGGCCAAGTTGACGACGGTGGCGAAAATCCAGATGATCGCCGTCAAAGCTATGACTATAATTCTTTTTATTATGGAGGCGGTTTTGCCGCGCGCCCGACCACCGCGCTGCAGATTTGGGGCGAAGTTGTCGGGGAAACCGGCAGTGGCTATACGGACGGCGGGCGGTCGATTGTAAAGCAAACCCAAGTGTCTGCCTGGGCTTGGATTCTGGGTGTCAAACAGCAGTTGGAATTATTTTGGCACCCGACAATTGAAGCGGAGGGCGCCTACGGCTCCGGAGACCCGGACCGAATTGTTGTCAACACCACCGTCAACGGAACGACCGATATAAAAGACACAAATTTTCTTTATTTTGGATACTACGCGGGCGGATACGCGCTACAGCCAAGACTTTCGAATCTTTACATTATGAGCGCCGGACTAAATCTTCAGCCGCTGGAATCAATTCCTGCATTTAAAAAGTTTGCCCTCGGCTCGAAGGCTTATGTGTATTTTAAGGATGAGCGAGACGGCGGAACCTCCAGCTATCAGTCAGTCAATCGCAATTCAGATGTGGGGACCGAATGGGACGCTTACATCCATTGGCAGGTAATGGACAATCTTCTTTGGAGCATCCGCTACGGCATCTTTCTTCCAGGCCACGCGTTTCTCGCCGACCAAAGCGACCCGACCCAATTTCTTTACACCCGCATCAGCATCGACTTTTAACCGTAGCCCGGCTGTAGGTAACATTTTTATTCTTCTTCGAATGCAGTCGCTCGCGGCTCTATGCGAAGAGGCATACCGCTCTTCCCGTAGACCGGAGCGATGTGGGTTATTTGCGGAGATGCTTTTTCCAGGGCCAGGCGACCACGACGGGACATGCGATGCAGATGGTTGAATAAACACCGCTGACTACACCGACTAGCATTGTGGTGGCAAAGTCGTTGATCACGGGTCCGCCAAAAAGAACCAGTGCCACCAACACCATAAGCACCGTTAAGGTCGTGAGAATTGTGCGCGATAAGGTCTCATTCAGACTCAGGTTGATGACCTGTTCCTGAGTCATCTTGAGCCCCTTGCGGTTGTTCTCGCGGATCCGGTCAAAAATAACAATGGTATCATTAACGGAATATCCGACAACTGTAAGCACAGCGGCAAGTACCGAAATCGACAATTCCCGACCGGTAAGCACCACAAAGGCCAAACACAGAATCGCATCATGGAAAAGCGAGAACAGTGCGCCGGCCGCGAAGCTCATCTCAAATCGAATACGAACATAAATGAAGACCACCACCAGCGATAGAATCATCGCCAAAATCGCTTTATTCCTCAGGTCTGCCCCAACCAATGGTCCGACTGTTTCCAGTCGGACACGCTCAAATGATGCTCCCTTGAGCTGACTCGCAAATGCCTCCTCGACAATTTTTTCGGTGTGCGCAGGAGTGCGGATAATAAAATCCGCTTCCGAGCCCACCCTCTGTATCGTCGCGGCTTCAAGTCCGACCGTTTTTAAAGTTTCGCGTAGCTTCTCCGCTTCAATCGGTTGCTTGAATTGGTACTCCTGCATCGTTCCGCCGGAGAAGTCTACGCCCAACTGCCGACTTCCACGCGTGACGACAGCCCCGAGTCCGAAAATCATGACAACGACCGACAGTAGCGTCAAAACTTTTCCAACTTTCAAAAACGGAATATGGCGTGTATTTGGCAAAAATTTAAGCATTGGGAGTGTTTTTAAATTAAACACGGATGTGGCTATATCAAAAATGGCTCGGGTCACAAAAAGCCCGGTAAACAAGCTCGCGACAATACCAATAATGAGCGTCATGGCAAACCCGCGGACTGGCCCGGTTCCGCAATAAAACAAAATTCCAGCAGTCAGTACGGTCGTGACATGGGAATCGAAAATTGCCGAAAAAGCCCGCTGATATCCAGCGGCAACGGCGGCAGAAACTGATTTGCCGATAGAAAGTTCTTCTCGGATGCGCTCCATGATGAGGATGTTCGTATCAACCGCCATACCGATCGTCAAAATAATACCTGCAATACCCGGAAGTGTGAGCGTGCCCTTAAAATAAGCCAGCAGCCCGCCAAGAATCAGAATGTTAATGACCAGGGCAAAGTTTGCGATGAGACCGCCAAGTAAATAGTAAACCAGCATAAACCCGACCACGAGCGCTCCCGCCCAGAGTGTCGCGCGCACCCCCTGATCGATCGAGTCTTTTCCCAGAGAAGGCCCAACGGTCCGCTCTTCCAGCACCTCAATCGGAGCCGGTAGCGCTCCGGCCTTTAGAGAGATGGCTAAGTCGCGCGCCTGATCCACCGTGAAAGAGCCCGAAACAATCGCATCTCCGTTCATGATCGGCTCACGAATTACCGGAGCCGATAGCACCACATCATCCAAGATAATAGCTAGTTGACGCCCAACGCCGCGAGAAGTCACCTCGCCGAATTTTTTAGCGCCCTCGTCATTAAACTCGAGATTCACCACAGGCTCCATAAAATCATGACTTAGGTCTTGTGCGGCGTTCTTAAGCATTTTGCCCTCTACAGGCGCAAAAGGTTCCAGCCAAACCGATCCGCCCTCTTGGCGCTTAAACTCAACCGCCCCATCTGCCTCACCACCCTCAGAGACCAATCGAAATTCTAAATGGGCCGTACGACCAATCAACGCCAAAGCGCGCTCGCGGTCGCTTACACCTGGAAGCTGAACCAATAAACTATCAAAGCCTTGTTGTTGAATTAGCGGCTCGGAGACGCCGAACTGATCGATACGGTTCCGAATAACTTCAACAGCCCTCTCGGCGGCCGTTTTCCGCTCTTCAACCGGAAGCGCCTCGGTCTTGACCCGAAGCAAAAGATGCATGCCGCCTCGAAGGTCCAATCCTAGCTTGAGCTTCCCCTCCTTGGGGCCCGCTCCGTCCGTATCAAAAGGAGGGGTTACGAACCATACGCATGCCGCAACCACCACGGCAATGAGTGGAAGGCGCCACTGAAGCGAGCGCATCATCATGACGATGCCTTGCTGCCGCGGGCTATAGCGGATTTATCAACTTCCAGTCGGACATTGTCGGCTACTTTAAGGGACACCGTATCCTCCTTAACCTGAACCACGGTGCCATGAATCCCGCCGGAAGTGACCACTTCCTGATTTTTGTCCAGCGCCTTGAGAAATGCCTGGTGTGCCTTTTGCTGCTTTTGCTGAGGGCGGATCATCAAAAAGTAAAAAATAACGAACATAAGCAAAACCGGAACCATGCTGACCAGCGGGTTAGGCTCACCGGCTATTCCAAAAAAAACAAAGTTCATACTTCGACCCCTCCGTGGTATTTTTTAAAAAACTGTTTTTTATACTCTAAAAAAGTGCCCGCTTGTATAGAAAAGCGTGCGCGATCAAGTAATTGTATAAAAAAAGTAATGTTGTGTAAAGAAGCGAGTCGTTGTCCCAGTATTTCCTTCGCCTGAAACAAGTGCCTTAAATAAGCCCTGCTATGCTTTTTACAAGTCATACAAGAACACTCCGGATCCAACGGTCGGTCGTCCCGGGCGAACTCCGCGTTGCGAATCAACAGCTTGCCGCGAGATGTGAAAAGCGTGCCGTTCCGACCGTTGCGAGTCGGTGCGACACAATCAAACATATCGATACCGCGCTCCACAGCCAACAGCAAATCATCCGGATACCCCACGCCCATGAGGTACCGCGGGCGATCCGGAGGCATCACGGGCACGGTGGCTTCAAGAATTTCGCACATTTGTTCTTGCGGCTCTCCGACGGAAAGTCCGCCCAAAGCCAGCCCCGGG
>JAGVCY010000023.1 GCA_020058965.1 Candidatus Omnitrophota bacterium
CCGGTGTGCCGGTCGCGACGGTCGCCATTGGCGCGATGGGTTCCAAGAACGCCGCTTTTTTGGCGATCCGTATCATGGCGCTCAAGGACAAGGCGCTGGCCGCCAAGCTCGACGCGCACCGCGAAAAAATGCGCCTCGAAATTCTCGACAGTAAGATCGATGTCTAATCCTCGGCTTCCCGAAGCGGTTCATGAAGTGCTGTTTGTCTGCACCGGAAACAGCTGCCGCAGCGTAATGGCCGAGTACCTTTTTAAAAAATTGGCCGCTGAAAAAAAACTTGTCGTCCGCGCGCACTCCGCAGGCATCGCCGCGTCCAACGGCTCCGGCCCAAGCCCCGAGACCGTTGAAGTGCTCCGGCAGGACGGAATTGACGCGCGCGCTCATGTCGGCCGCATGACCTATGACCACACCATGGAAAGTGCCGACATGATCCTTGCGCTCACTGACCAGCACGCCGATCACCTCCGGCAGCATTTTCCGGATGATGAGGAAAAAATATATCTTTTGACCGAATTTTATACCGGAAGCGACCGGTCCGTGCTTGAGCACGGAGTGCCCGACCCGATCGGGTTCGGCAGCGGAGTCTACGAAGCAACGCGCGATTTGATCTTGAACTGCGTTCAAAATTTGGTTAACCAACTGGCGGCGCAGAAATGAAAATCGCCATCGGCACGGACCATCGCGGCTTTGAGGCCAAACAAAAATTGATCACGGAGCTGGCGCGCGCGGGCGGCCATCAGGTATTTGACTGCGGAACGCATTCGACCGAGCCCTGCGATTACCCGGACATCGCGCTCAGCGTGGCGAGCCGCGTTTCGCGCGGGGAAGCCGATCGCGGGGTTTTGATCTGCATGAGCGGCATCGGCATGGCGATCGCCGCCAATAAAGTGAAGGGCATCCGCGCGGGGCTTTGTCACAAGAGCGCGACCGCCGCGCTCAGCCGCGAGCACAACGACACCAATATTCTGGTCCTTTCTTCCGTGGAAGCGATGGAGCCGATCGCGGACATCGTCAAGGCGTGGCTTGCCGCGCCGTTTGGAGGCGGCCGTCACACCCGCCGCGTCGAAAAAATTACGCAGATCGAAAATGGTCAACTGCAACCCAGCCAGGAGTAAAAGTGGACACCCTTAAAAAACAAGACCCGGACATTTACGAAGCGATTTGCCGAGAGATGCGCCGCCAGCACGAGAACATCGAGCTCATCGCGAGCGAAAACTTCACCAGCACCTCGGTCATGGAAGCGGCCGGCACCGTGCTCACCAACAAATACGCCGAAGGTTATCCCGGCCGCCGCTGGTACGGCGGCTGCGAAAATGTCGATGTGGTCGAGCAATTGGCCATTGACCGCGCGATCAAGCTTTTTGGCGCGGACCATGCCAATGTTCAGTCTCATTCCGGCTCGCAGGCCAACATGGCCGCCTACTTCGCGCTGATCAAGCCCGGTGATACCGTGCTCGGAATGAATCTGGCGCACGGCGGTCATCTCACGCACGGCCACCCGATGAATTTTTCGGGCAAGCTTTTTAAGATCGTTCCTTACGGCGTGACCGAGCAGGACGAGCGCATCGATTACACCGAAGTGGAGCGTCTGGCCAAGGAACATAAGCCGCAGATGATCCTGGTCGGCGCGTCCGCCTATCCGCGCGTGATCGACTTCGCGCGGTTTCGGCAGATCGCGGACATGGTCGGTGCCAAATTGATGGTCGATATGGCCCATATCGCGGGTCTGGTCGCCGCCGGCGTTCATCCGAGCCCGGTGCCGTACGCCGACATCGTCACCACCACCACTCACAAGACCCTTCGCGGACCGCGCGCGGGCCTGATCCTGTGCCGCAAGGAATTCGCCAAAGCGGTCGACGCGGAAGTGTTTCCCGGCGGGCAGGGCGGACCCTTGATGCACATCATCGCTGCCAAGGCTGTTGCGCTTAAAGAAGCCATGACAGAGGATTTTAGAAAATATCAGAAGCAGGTTGTCGAAAACGCCAAGGTGCTCGCCGAAGAAATGAAGTCGCACGGTTTTCGCCTCGTCAGCGGCGGGACGGACAATCATTTGATGTTGGTCGATGTCACCGTGAAGGGGATCACCGGCAAAGAGGCCTCCGCCGTACTCGATCACGCACGGATCACGGTCAACAAAAACGCGATTCCGTTCGACAAGAACTCACCGTTCGTTACCTCAGGCATCCGGCTCGGCACTCCGGCCGTGACTACCCGGGGGATGAAGCAGGCCGAGATGAAACTCATCGCCGGTTGGATCGCTCAAGTGCTGTGCGCGCCTCAGGACACGGCCGTCATTGAGCGGGTGAAAACGGAAGTTGGCCGGCTGACCGAACGCTTCCCGCTCTATCCCGAGCTGCGCCGCGAGGTCTTGGTTTAACATGCGCTGCCCCTACTGCGCCCACCTTCAGGATCGCGTCATCGATTCGCGCGCGGCCAATGAGAACCGCTCGGTCCGTCGCCGCCGCGAATGCCTCAAGTGCCGCCGCCGCTTCACCACCTACGAGTCGATCGAAGAGATTTCAATGATGGTCGTCAAGCGTGACGGCCGCCGCGAGTCCTTTGACCGCAACAAAGTCATCTCCGGCATCTTGAAGGCCTGCGAAAAGCGCTCCGTCAGTCTTCAGCAAGTCGAAGACCTGGTCGACAAGGTCGAGCGCGAGCTGCAGAAAAAATACGAAAAAGAAATTCCCGTCCAAGCCGTCGGCGAGCTCGTCATGGAAAAAATCCACAAGCTCGACGAAGTCGCCTACGTGCGTTTCGCTTCGGTGTATCGTTCCTTCAAGGACATCAACCAATTCATGGGCGAGCTCAAAGACCTGCTGAATAAGAAGTGATCTGGGTTGCCGCGGGGAAGAGAAGTAGGTAGGTCTTCTTCGCGCAGAGCCGTTCGCGCGCTGTCAAAGACGAGGCGCGCTCACTCCC
>JAGVCY010000152.1 GCA_020058965.1 Candidatus Omnitrophota bacterium
AAGCGGCCGCACCGCGCCGCGGATGGATTCCTCTTTTTTTCCAAGGTCCCCTCGGGCCTCGGCCAGCACCGCATCCAGCGTTTGACGCGCCTGCTCCGCAAAAAGGGTGCTGTTGCTTTTGAGGGCCTCACCCGCAAGTGCCTGAAAAGTGGTGGACAACTTTTCCTGCGCCTCTGACAGAATTACTTTTTGGCTTTCGATATTTTTGTGAGCTTCTTCGAGGCGGGTTTCGGCGATTGCGACTGCGATGCTTTTGCGGCTGATAAAAAAATAAGTGGCGGCCCCGGCACCCAACAAGATCCCGCAACACAATGCCACGGCAGGACCAAGCCATTCGATCAATGTAAACCGGCCTTCCGCTCGTTGTATTTCATCTGCAATTCATACACCAGCGTGTTCAGTGAATCCGCTTCTTCTTTAGATAGATTGGAGGCGGTTTTTTCTTGAAGCGCGATCAGCAAATCAATGAAGGCCTTTGCCTGCGGGAGGTTGATTTCGACACCTCCCGACACGGGATTTTCCATTTCCCCCAAGCCCAAATAGGCCTGCATCGCCAGCATTTGAAGAAGTCCCATGAAGGATTTATTTGTTACCGCAGCCGCGGCACCGGCCGGCGCGGCCGAATTCTCAGGCGATGAGGGCGGATGCGCCTCGACTGCGTCACTTTTTTTTGCGGAGGACTTTGTTTCGCGGGCCGCAGCGACCGCCTCCAGTTTGCGGCGCTCCTCATCGACGGATTGCTTCCAGGCTTCGTCTACTTTTTTCTCCGGATACCGGATATCCATCATTTCTCCTTAGGCCCAACCCACAGGCCGACGCTCGCATCCGGATTGACATATTTTTTGATCACCGCGTCGACATCTGCTTTTTTTACGGCACGGATCGCTGCCGAAAAACGGCCCATCTCTTCAAAGCCCAACCCTAAAATCTCATCCGTAACGGCCTCTTGAAGAACCCCTGCGCTCGATTCCATCGCCTGCTCGTGACTTCCGATCAGCTGCTCCTGGGCCTGCTTCAGCTCTTCGTCCAAAATGCCATCCGCGCGAAGTTTGGACGCCTCTTGGTAAAAGAGACTTTGGACTTGTCCGGCTTCGGAAGGCTTAACACCCGCATAAAAAACAAAATGCCCGGGATCCAGACCGATTTGAAGTCCCGAGTTGATGACATAAGAAAGGCCGTTCCTACTGCGAATGTTCTGATACAGACGACCGGCGCTGCCGCTCATCACCGCATTGAGCACCTGATAGGCATAACGATCCGGATCCGTAAGTGAAACGGATCGGAATGCCAGCATGACGACGGACTGCTCGCGTTTGAGCGTTTCGCGAAGACGAACGGCCTGCGCCGGAGGTGTTTGCGCAGGATGGGTCACAGACGGAAGCGCATCCCGAGCCGGTAACTGACCTAAGCGTTTTTCCAGAATTCTTTGAACCTCCGCGGCTTTAATATCGCCAGCCACGCCGATGACCATCCGTGAAGCAGCTAACCGCGAATTATAAAAAGAAACCACCTGGTCCTTTTTAAGCGATTTGAGAGATGCTTCGGATCCATTCGGGCTCAAATGGTACGGGTGGGGGCCATAAAATGCCGTCGCTAAAAATCGGTTGGATGCATTGTAGATGTCTTCCTTTTCGGCAAGAACCGATTGAAGCTGATCCTCCCACGCCTTGTCCCATTCGTCTTGAGAAAATTTGCTTTCGGTGAGCATTTGCGTCATCAGATCGAGAAGTGCGGGCGCGTGCTTGCTCAATCCGGCAAGCGTGATTCCAAAAGTGTGCTGACCGGAATAAGAGCTCATATCACCGCCCCAATCCGCGACCTGATCGGCGATTGCCTTTTGATCCAAGGTCTTCGTGCCTCGCAATAAAAGTTCGGCAATGAGGGCGGAAGAGCCGTTCGCGGCATCCCCTTCATCCATCGCTCCGCCCCGAAAGGAGGCCTGCGCGTAAACCACCGGAATGGACGGGTCTTCTAACACGAGAACTCGCAATCCGTTCGAAAGCGTCAGGCGCTCAACCGAGCGCTTATCCGACAGAGCCGTTGGTGTGCCCGCGCGTTCCGCGTTTGTTGATTCCGGAATCAGCCGAACCTCGTTCAAGCGGTCATTGGTCAAATAAACTTTTGCCACGCGGATGACATCGCTTGCGCTGACCCGCTCGAGACGCTTCAAATAGAACTCGGAATACCGACAATCCCCCGTGTAAATTTCACTGGTGACAAGGTCGTGCGCCAAGGAACCGTGCGACTCCCAGCCGTGATAGTGCTGGGCCAGGGCCTGCGTCTTGGCGCGCTGAAGTTCGATCTCGGTTGGACCGGATTTTTTTATTTCCTCGATTACATTCAAAATAGATTTTTGTGCCGCCGGCAAATCGGCCGGCAAACAAACGGCGTCAATGTCAATGATCCCCGCGTCTCGAAGGTTGGCGCTGGATGCGCTCACTTCCAACGCCAACCGCTGCTTTTCTTTGACCACTTGATATAGGCGGGAGCTTGCCCCGTCACCAAGCACCTGAGCCAAAATATCCAGCGCGGGAGCATCTCCATGGGTCAATGAAACTCCGGGAAAACCAAGCGCCAAACGCGCATGCTCCGCGGGACGACGAAAAACTGAATTTCGGGGGGATACTTGCGCCGGTTCTGTCTCACGGGCGACGGACGGGTCCAGCGCTCGGGGTTCGCGGCCAAATCGGTCACGGATCCAACGCTCGGCATCCTCGGGATTTATATCTCCTACGACGCAGACGACCATCTGATTGGGTGTGTACCGCGAAGTAAAATAATTGACCAAATCCTCGCGGGTGGAACGGCTGAATATTTCCGGATACCCGATGATCGGATGACGATAGGGGTGCCGCAAAAAAGCGAGCTCCCATAGCGTTTGCGCCGTCTTGCGCGAAAGCTGATCTTCGGTCATCCGCTGTTCGGCTAGAATGACCTGGCGTTCTTTTTCCAGTTCAGCGGAATCAAAAAGCGGATGGAAGGAAGCATCGTACATCAAGTCGATTGCGGATTCCGCGTGCCGCGACAGAGCCGTTAAATAAAAGACCGTGTTGTCATGCGAGGTGTAGGCGTTGATGTATCCGCCCATTTCACGGACCTGCCGCTCGATCGTCCCCTTGTCCCGTGTGGGCGTGCCTTTAAAAAACATGTGCTCGACAAAATGCGACAGCCCCATGCCGAGCCAGCTGGATTCGTCTGCCGATCCCGAACGTACCGCCACATAAACGGCAACCGTTGCCGCCTTGTGGGATGGCAATATGAGGACAATGCAGCCGTTATCCAGGGTAAAACGGCGCAACTCTTGGTAGGGACCCATCGGGGCCGAAAAAACCGGCTCGGAGGATGGGGTTCCGGACATCGCGGGACCTGTAGTCATTGTCATCAAAACGAACAGACCACAAAGCGTAAATACGCTTTTAGTCCGCATGATCTGGCGATTAAACGCGCTTAGAGGTCGTGCGGCGGGCGGTGCGATTCTTGCGGCGCTTGATCTCGCTGGGCTTTTCGTAATGCTTCTTTGCGCTTAAAGTTTTAAGCGTGCCTTCGCGTTCAATTTTTTTCTTAAACCGGCGCAGGGCGCGTTCGAGAGGTTCGTTGGGTCCAACATCAACTTGAGACATAAAAACACGCTCCTTTCATTGAGAGTTTGGGCATTATAAGGGAGCGCTTAGCGACTGTCAACGCGCTCGACCAATTCGCCAGCCAATCCGGCTTCCGCCGGCGGATGCAAATCGGCGGATTCTGACATCCCACGCCAAAACCCGCTCGCCATTTGCTGGGCAGAACAGGAGTGATTCAATTTGCCGCACATGCTCCCGCCGCAAATGCTGCTCCTTAGCCGTGAGTGTGGCGGTGATTTTAAAATAAACAGCGACGCGCAGCGGTTCGGGGCAACTTTTGAGGCGATCCACTCCGACAATCAGTTCGCGCCCATTTTTACGCAAATGCTTATTGATGAATGTATCCGCCCAGGACTCGCTCCAAGCGCGCCAGGAAGCCGCATCAGCCGCCAGATCAGCCAGATGCTCATTGGTCCGCGGATTGAGGAGACGCCTTAAATCCGGCAAAAGCTTGGTTCGAATACGATTTCTCAAAAATCGATCCGACAAATTTGATCGGTCGCGGAGAAAAGCTATTTTTTTTCTATTCAAATATTCCAGTAGATCGGACTTTGAAATTTGAAGCAGCGGCCGGATCAGCCGCACACCCCGTTCAACCCTCATGGCAGGAATGCCCGCCAAACC
>JAGVCY010000102.1 GCA_020058965.1 Candidatus Omnitrophota bacterium
CCGCCAAAAAGCGGACGCGCAGATTTTGCGGTCTCAGGCTGATTTGCTTCGTTTGGAGGCAGAAACTTTGAGGGGGGAGAGCGATTCCCTGCGTCTGGGAAATAGCTCATTGAGCGCTGAATTGAACCAAAAAATTGCGGAATACGCGCGGCTGATTGAGCAGATTGATATCTTACGGAAATCCGAAGAATCTTTTAGAAAAAATCAAGTTGAGACGGACCGGAATATAAACGAGCTCACAGTGCAATTGAACGACCGGGCTGAAGAATTGCGTGGCGTGCGGGCTGAGTTAGAAATCAAGAAGAATGCGCTTTCGAGCGTCGTGCTCGAGCTGCAGGTTTTACGAGACGACTATGCCCGAACCACTGAGATGCGTGATGGCATGCAAACTCTTTTGGAAGAAAATCAACAAATTATTATTAACAAAGAAGAATATATTTCGCGCCTGACGCTTCGTCTGACGGATGCCGAAAACCAGATAGAATTTCTGACCGCTGACATGGCTCGATCCGCGTCAGACGCGCGCGCGGAAGCCGAACGGCACACCGAAGCGCTTCGACATATCGCCGAGCTCAATGATTGGATCGAAAAGCTAACTCAAGCGCACCAGCAGCAATTAAAATCCGGCGAAGGCCTATTGGATCAAGCGCGGCGGGAGCATGCGGCCGCGAATGAAATCAGCGATGCGGTGCGGGCGCATCTTGAGGCCGTGCGCGACGACCAGCAACTAAAGATTCAGCATCAGCAGCAAACCATCGACTTCATTCAGCACGCGCTCAAGGAACAGACGATTGTTTTGGAAGGCCTGCGCTTGGATTTTGCGACCGCAACATCACAGCACGCTGAAGAGTCGCGGGGTTTAACAGATGCTTTGCAACGGTCCCATGCCGAGACGAGTGATCGTGATTCTCAAATCGTTGATTTAACTCGTCTGCACGATGAAGCGAAGAGCGCGTTTGAAAATACGCGCATGCGGCTCGGAAATCTTGAAGCGCATCTCGAAGAGCGGGAGGCTGAGCTTTGGCGGATACGTAAATCTTTGACGGAACGCGAGGGGGAGTTGGCCGATACGCGCGTGTCACTGCAACGGGAGACCGAAAGTCTGCGTGAGTCCCGTAACCAGCAGATGGCCACTGCCGAAATATTGAGCGCGACCCGGCGTGAACAGGATGCTGAGCTGCAAATTCTCCGCGCCGCGCGTGATGAGCAAGCGGCGACCGCGGAATCGCTGAGCTCCCAGATTCGTCAATTGAAAGATCAGATGGCGTTGATGGAATTGGATTTTACACAAGAGCGCGAACGGCTTCAGGAGAACCTTAAAGTATCCGAAACTCGGCTGTCTTCGACCCGCGCTGCGTTGAAGTCCAGCCTGGAAGAGCTTCAGGAGAAGCTCGACGGACAATCCTAGGGCTCGAGCCGCAACCTACAATGCCGATCAAGCGCCCTCCAATTAATTCGCCAAGTTTTTTTATCGGAAAAGGGGACGGGAATGACCTTATCTCCTTTGGCTCCGGTCAGCCGGACCTGCCGCCCCCCAATCAAATATTTAAGATACTACCGAAGTTCAAAGACTTTAAATACGGTCTGATTCAAGGGCAGTTACGACTCCGTGAGGAGCTGGCCAAGCAATACCCCCGATCGAATCCGAATCAATTCTTGATCACCAACGGAGCCAGCGAGGCCATCACGCTGGTCTTCCGTTTTTTGGCAAATAAAGGCAAACGCGTCCTGCTTCCTCGGCCTTACTACTATTCCTACCCCCACAATGCCAAATATGCCAATCTTGACGTGAATTATTACGATCTGGTGAACGGTAAGATCGATCTCGATAATTTTAAGAAGAACATGGTCGGTTGCTGCGCCGTCATGATAAATTCGCCTTCGAATCCCACCGGCAGCATTCAAGAAATCCCGGTTCTGCGCGAAATCGAGAAAATCACTCAGGAGCAGGGGATGTACATTGTTTCGGATGAGGTTTACAAGGATTTGATTTACGAGCGCGAGAATTATTTTTTTAAAGGCAGCCACGTGATCACGATTAACTCATTTTCTAAGACATTTGCAATGTGCGGCTTGCGAGTTGGGTATCTTTATTCGACCGATCAGGAAGTCCTCGACACTTGTATCACCTACAAAACGCATTTGTCGATGAACACCAACATTCTGGGGCAGGAAATGGCCTACGCTGCTTTAAAAGCACCAAAAAGCTACACACAAAAACAAGTGGCTATCTGGAAAAAGCGCCGGAATCTAATCTATCAAGGGTTGGTCGATTTGGGACTGGATCTACAAAAACCTGAGGGAGCATTTTATGTGTTCCCGAAATTTGAGAATTCCAGTCGCGTGGTGAACGACCTTTTTTATGATTATCGCATGATCACCTACGATGGAACTTGGTTTGGCAGCCCGGGCCGCGTCCGCTTCAGTTACGCGCTGGATGTCAGCAAGATCAAGGAAGGCCTGCGCCGCTTGGAAGCATACATGAAAAAGCGCGGACTCCGCTAGCCCTCGACGACACGCTCGTCGTGACATGATGCTGAACCCCCAGTCCGATCAACCTCAATTAGTCGGGTCGATTCTTCGCAAGCCCGGAACCCACCTATCGTTTGAATTCTTTCCGCCCAAGGATCTGGAAAATCTTTCAAAGATTTACGATGTTGCTGCGGAATTAAAATCGCTGAATCCGGATTTTTGCAGTGTGACATGGGGCGCCGGAGGAAGCACGATTAAGAATTCACTGGAAGTCGTCAAACATTTAACACACGGCATGGGCATTCTCACGGTTGCGCATTTTACCGGTCTTGGCATTACACGCGACTTGGCCGATGAGTTTATGGAGCGGTTTATCGGGTCCGGGATCAATAACCTTTTGGTTTTGCGCGGAGATCGGCCGCATGCGGCCCGCGAAACAGCATTCCAGGGCGGCGCGGCCGCCCCTACCGGCGCGCTTCCTCGAGATTCCTTCAAATATGCAGGGGACTTACTGGCTTACATTCGCTCCAAACCCCATTGCGGTCCGGACGAGTTAAGTCTATTGGTCGCCGGCTGTCCCGAAGGCCATCCGGAGGCGGAATCCATTGAAAAAGACTGGGATCATTTAGCGAATAAGGTTCGTCAGGGCGCTGACGGTATCGTGACGCAACTATTTTTTGATAATGGCGCATTTTATCGTTTTAAGGACGGTCTGAAGAAGCGGCGTGTGGAGGTTCCTATATCCGTTGGCGTGATGCTCGTAACGCGCGCCAAAATGATTCAAAAGATCATCGAGCTATCCAAATGCAAGGTGCCGGCTGAATTGAACGCGGCTATCGAGCGGTTCGTGTCCGACGACGCGTCAATGGAGGCGTTTGGAATCGATTATGCCGCGCGCCAGGTCGCGGAGCTTCATGATCAAGGCGTCCGGCATTTTCACTTTTATACCCTGAACCAATCCGGACCGACTGCGGCCGTGCTCAAGCAGCTTAAGGGCCGATTGGGTGAACGACCTACACCGGCACCCCGAACCGTTCTTATCGAATACCGTGAGTACATGGCCTATCCGGATAGCAAGCTCACCGATCTTTTCAAGAAATACGGCCTGGATCCCAACCGGCCGCACGACATCGTTCATAATCACGCCTTGCGACGGTACGAAATTACCCAATAATCCGGCGCTATGGCCTACCATCCTTGGTAATTGGAGCGCTGCTGTTCACAGTATATTATACATATGTAATACATTTGACTGATTCATTGGGGATAAATAAAGCATGACAAAGAAAAGGTTGTTGCGGACGCAATTGATCACCGTACGGGTGCCTCGGGAGGACTTAAAGCGTTTGGATGTGATGGCGCTTGAGCAGGAGAAATATCGATCCGAGCTTATACTGGAGGCTTTACGGGCCTTCCTTGCAAAGGATACGGCATTAAAAGTTACTCGACGGCCGCCGGTCGATTCACTTTGAAGACATCGAAAGAAGGCGGGTGTCCGCGAATGGGCTTCGTAAACCACAAGGAACCATAGGAATGCTTATCCTTCCCACCTAAATCTAATGTCCTATAATATATCTTATGTAATATATTGCCTAGAAGAAAGCTACCCAATCAGACAATTCAGTCAATGCGGATGATTTTGTCGAGTCTGAGTATCTGGAATAGCTTTTTGATATTGGCGCTTGGATTTTTGAGGGCCATGTTTTGCCCCAGTACGGCGCATGCTTTGTGAGCGGTGTACAAGAATTCAATTCCAGCCGAGTCGATATAGCTCACCTTTAATAGGTCAAAGACCACATTTTTGGCTTTTCCGTCCCGGATCTCGGTCAGCATATCCAGCTCAAAATCGACCAAGTGGACGCCTTTGAATTCTCCTTCCATCTGAAAAACCAGCGTATCCAGAGGATGATAGCTATGCTCGATGGTGAATTTCATGCCATTTTTCCTATTTGATTTGTGATAGCGCTTCTTGATATTTTTTAAATTTGACCGTATCCAGCGGACTCTGCGGATTCGTATAGACCGAATCGTGGATCAGCGTCTTAAGACCATAACTTCCGCGGACGCATACGTACTCGTCTGATTTTACAGAATTTTCATTTGATTTGATGAAAAATACACCGCGCGCCACGCCGGTCAGGTCCGGTTCTGTTTCGGAGATCATGACGCGGCCGCTTTGAATGAGCAGTCGAATGATGCTTCCGTCCTTTACGGGGCCTTTAAAAACCCGCTCGATCCGAATTTGAGCGATCGTATTTGACATGCCCACTTCACGCTTTTCGATGGAGCCCAGCACCACTGCTGCTGATTCGGCCGCCAAATCCGCTATCTCATCCCTGTAGTGAGGCGGTTCCGCGGCATGTACGAGCGCAACTGATGACGAGTAAACGGAGGCGGTAACG
>JAGVCY010000022.1 GCA_020058965.1 Candidatus Omnitrophota bacterium
AGCGCGGTGTAGCGGGAGCTACATAAGCTCGCGAGCAACGAAGCAGATGCGGTATTTTCAACGGTGCGTGACGAAAGAAGCAGATTTTAAACAATGACCCACCCAAAGTCAACCCAACCCGCTCGGGACCCGCAGGGGCCGTCCAAGCCGACGCACGCGTCCCTGGCGCGCTCGGCGGGTGTCATCGGCGGATTTACGCTGGTGTCGCGCGTGCTCGTATTTGCCCGGGACGTTCTGATGGCGCGGTTTTTTGGCACGAGCCTTGCCGCCGAAGCGTTTGTCGTCAGCTTTAAGCTGCCCAATTTGTTCCGCGACCTTGTCGGTGAGGGCGCGATGAACGCGGCGATCGTACCCGTGTTGTCCGAAACCCGCGCGCTCAAATCCGACGACGAATTCTGGAAACTTGTCGGCTCGCTGTGCGTGTGGCTCGTCGGCGTGCTCGCGGCGCTCACGGCCTTCGGCGTGATCTTCGCGCCGGTCGTGGTCGGTCTGGTCGCTCCCGGCTTCGCCGCCGACCCGGGCAAATTCGCCCTCACCGTCAACCTGACGCGGCTGATCTTTCCGTTCATATTTTTGATCGGCTTTTCGGCGTTCATGATGGGCGTGCTCAACACGCTCAAAAACTTCGCCACGAGCGCGATGGGCCCGGTCCTGCAGAACCTGGCGATGATCGGGGCGCTGGTGTGGGCGGTGCCGCGCTGGGGGATCGAAGGCATGGCGTGGGGGGTGCTCATCGGGGGTTTTTTGCAATGCGGTATTCAGGCGGTTTCGTTCACGCGGATCGGGTTCCGCTGGGTGCGCGGTTCGCTGCTGCATCCGGGCGTGCTCAAAGTCATGAAACTGCTCGGTCCGCGCGTGTGGGGGTCGGCGGTTTATCAAATGTCGGTTTTTGTCGACATGATCGTCGCGTCATTCACTTCCATCGTCGGCGATGGCGGTCAGTCGGCGCTGTATTACTCGTCGCGGCTGTTCCAACTGCCGCTGGCCATTTTTGCCGTGTCGCTTTCGCAGGCGTCTCTGCCGGACCTGTCCAAGCATGCCGCCGAAAAAAATAACGAAGCGTTCAGCGCGTCGCTGGAGTTCACGGTCCGCAACGCGATTTTTACGGCGCTTCCGGCGTCGGTGGGGCTGGCGGTTTTTGCGCGCGAGATCATTGAGGTTTTGTTCCGGCGCGGGGCGTTCGGCGACGAGTCGGTGCGCGTGACATCGGACGCACTTTTTTATTATTCGCTCGGACTGGTCAGTTGCGCGCTGATCAAGGTGCTGGTGACCGGTTTTTATGCCCTGCAGGACACCAAAACGCCGGTGAAAACGGCGACAATGTGCCTGGGGATCAACTTCATACTGAACATGATTCTCATGCACCCGCTCAAAATCGGCGGGCTGGCCCTTTCGACCAGTCTGGCCGCGACTGCCAATGTTTGTTGGCTGTATTGGATTATGACGCGGAAGCTCGGGCCCGCGCACAAGACCCGGCCCTGGGGTTCGATCGCCAAATCGTGTATCGCGGCGGCGGTGATGGGCGGGATCTGCTATTTTGGGTTCCGGCCCTGGGTGCAGGCGGGGATGGCGGTCGCGGGACATTTGGGTTTGATACGGCTGTTGTTGGCCGTCAGCGGCGGCGCGCTGATCTATTTTGCGGCGGCGCTCCTGCTCCGGTCGGAAGAAGCGCGCAACACGAGTCGATTTTTTTATAGGAAATCATGAGTCGCGGCAGGCAGTCATGATTCTCGACGACCTTAAAGCGTTTATCCGCACCTGTCCGCTCACGCCGGGGATTTACATCATCAAGGATCGCGCGGGCGTGCCGGTGTACATCGGAAAAGCCCGCAACCTCCGCTCGCGCTTGCAGAGCCACTTCGGTCCGGTCGTCCACCCCGATTTTAAAGAAATGCTCATTCGGCGCGAGGCCGTCCGCATCGACCTCGTCCACACCGCGACGGAAGCCGAAGCGCTGTTGTACGAAGTCAGCCACATCAAGCATTATCAGCCCAAGTACAATCAACTGCTCAAGGACGACAAAACCTATCCCTACCTCAAGATCACGCAGGAAGAATTCCCGCGGCTGCTGATCGTGCGCGGCCGCGCGAGCGACGGCGCCAAGTATTACGGCCCGTTCACCAATGTGCGGTTGCTGCGTCAGGCGCTCGCGATGCTCCGGCGACTTTTTCCCTTAAGAACGTGCGACCCGATGCCGCGTAAAGTTTGTCTGATGTATCACATCGGCCAATGCGGCGGACCCTGCGAAGGGCATACGACCTCCGCCGCGTACGCGGCCGAGGTTCAGCACCTAGTCAATTTTTTGGACGGAAAGCGCGACGCGCTCACGCGGACGCTGGCGCGGCGGATGAAGGACGCGGCGGCAAACCAAGAGTTCGAGCTGGCCAAGAATTATCGGGATCAAATGCAGGCCCTCTCGGCCGTGGCCGTCGGCCGCACCGCGCGGCGGGTGACGGACCGTCCTCAAGCGCTTCAGGACCTTCAGCGCGCGCTGAATCTTTCGCGGTTTCCGTCCCGCATCGAAGCGTTTGATATTTCGAATATCTCCGGCAAAAATCCCGTCGGGTCGATGGTCGTCATGATCGACGGCATTCCCACGCGGTCGGAGTATCGGCGGTTCAAGATCAAAACCGTCGAGGGGATCGACGACTACCGGATGATGCGGGAGGTGGTGAACCGCCGCTACAGCCGTCTGCTGGCCGAAAAAAAGCCCCTGCCCGATCTGGTGTTGATCGACGGGGGGCGAGGACATCTGGCCGCGGCGAAGGAAGAGCTGGACCTTCTCAATCTCGCGGATCTCGACGTGATATCGATCGCTAAACAGTATGAGTACCTGTACAAGCCGGACCGCGCGATCCCGTATGTTTTGCCGCCCGCGTCGACTGTTTTGCAAATGTTGAGGCATCTGCGCGATGAGGCACATCGGTTCGCGATCACTTTTTACCGCTCGCTGCACCGCAAGGACATGCAGGCGTCCGAGCTCGACCCGATCCCGGGCATCGGTCCGGTCAAGCGCGCGCGGCTCCTAAAAGCCTTCCGCACCGTGAGCGGAATGCGCGGACTGGCGGCTGCAGAGATTTCCGAACGGTCCGGCATCGACACCCGATCCGCTAAAGCCGTTGAAGAATACCTAAAAAGAGAGTAAACTTTTCGCTTCACTAACCCCCGGAAGACACTTTAAAGAATTTTTATGATCAGCGACCTCAACGACATCAAAGATAAGCTCACCCAAGTACGCGCCCGCATCTCCAGCTTGCGGAGGTATCTTTGACGTCGATAAAAGCCGCGTGCGCATTGAGGAGTTAGAGCAGAAGATTTCGTCCGAGGATTTTTGGACCAAGAACGACAATCACGCCGAAAACCAGGGTGACAAGCGCAACGCCGTGATTCGGGAGCTCAAAGTCCTCAAGGGGCTGTTCGTTCCTCTGAAAGAGGCGATGGACAAGGCGACGGAGATCGAAGAGTTGCTGGGTATCGTCGAAGCGGAAGATGCCGCGTCGCTCAAGCACCTCGAGGCGGACCTGACCGCGCTGGACAAGCGGCTGGAG
>JAGVCY010000066.1 GCA_020058965.1 Candidatus Omnitrophota bacterium
CCGAGAGCGATTGCCTGGCTCTTCACTCATTTGATAATTTTTGTAAGCGGGGACACGTTGAGCGCAACAGGTCTTCAGATATTCTGGCCGGACCGGTTGCAGTTAGGAGAGATGTTTGAGGATTTCTTGGGCGGCCCGACCAGGGGAGCCGGGAGGGCCGAGGTGGGAGCGGGTGGAGGTGAGGGCGGAGCGGGATTGGGTGAGCTGATTTGGGTTTTGGATGAAGTCGAGCGCGGCGCGTTCGAGATTCTCGGCGGTGAAGCTTTCTTGGATCAGTTCGGGCATGATCTCTTTGCCGGCCAGGATATTCGGCATCCCCAAAAATTTAACCTTAACGAGCAAGCGGGCGATGAACGCGGTGAAGGCGGACACGCGGTAGCCGATGACCGTGGGAAGCGCGGCGAGGGCGCATTCGAGCGTCACGGTGCCGGAACAGGCGAAGGCCAGATCGGATTTCCAGAAAAGCTCCTGCTTGTTGCCTCGATACCGCTCGACTGTGAGGCCGCTTTTTAAAAGCAGAGGATCATAAAACTCCTTGGGCAGGGTGTCCGCCTCTAGCAAAGACCAGCGGATGCCGGAGTGGGCTTGAGCGATCCGCGCGGCGGCTTCGAGCATCACCGGCAGAAGGGAGCGGACTTCGTGCGGACGCGAGCCGGGCAGCAGAACGATCCGATTGACCGAGGTATTCGTACGCTCGACAGGAACCGGCCAGATATCCACGATCGGGTGACCCACCCATTTGGCGCGGACTCCTCGCGCTTCCAAAAAAGACTCCTCAAAATCAAACAGCGTCAAAACCTTCCGATACACCTGGGACATCAGCCGCGTGCGGCCCTCTTTCCAGGCCCAGACCTGCGGCGACACATACCCGACCACCGGGATCCCGAGTGCCTTGAGTTTTTTGGCGAGCCGAAGATTAAATCCCGGGTTATCGACCAGGACGATCAAATCAGGACGGACGATGTGGGTCAGCCGAAGGATGCGTTTGAAAAGTTTGAAATAGGCCGGAAGATGGCGTAGAACTTCGGTAAAACCGGTCGCGTGCGTATCGCCTGAGCTTAAAAATAGTTCAGGATAGGTCGCCCGCATCAACGATCCGCCCACCGCCAAAATTGAGGCGGCCGGTTCCATCTGCCGCAGTGAAGTGATGAGAGCCGCACCGAGCTGATCGCCGGATGCCTCGCCGGTGACGATCAGGATCTTTTTGGGTCGATCGCGCAGTTCTGAAAATGTTTGGGGGGTTAGCTGGCCGTCAGGGTGGACGATGATCATTGCTTGAGCGCGAAGTGTCTCACGGCTAGCGCGGCTTGATCCGGATCTGTTCCAGGATTTGTAGGGCGACGGCGAGAGCTGCGCGGCCATCGGTGCCGGATACGCCGGCTCGCTTCCCGCCGCGCACGCAGGCGACGAAGTTTTTGACCTCTTCGTCTAGCGGCTGGGACTTGGTGACGGGAATCGGCTCATAAGCGGTGTGTCCTTCGAGGGCGCGCTGACGGGTCAGCGTCAGCACTTCCTGTTGGAAATAATCAATCGAAAAATACTGATTTTTGTCAAAAATGCGGATCTTGCGCAGGCGTTTTTGGGCCATGCGGCTGGCGGTGAGACTGGCGATGGTGCCGTTTTCAAACAGGATGCGGCCGTGCGTGAAGTCCTCGTGTTCCGTAAAAAGGTTCATTCCGACCGCTTCCACCGAACGCACCGGGGACTGCACCAGATGCAGAACGATATCAATATCGTGGATCATCAAATCCAGCACCACACCGACATCCTTGATGCGCGGGTCGTAAGGCCCGATGCGGTCGCACTCGATGAAAATAGGGTCCTTCACTAAATTTTTGACGGTGCTGACGGCTCCGTTAAAGCGTTCGATATGGCCTGTGTGAAGAATAATGCTTTTTTGTTCCGCGAGCGCGACGAGCGCGTCGGCATCCGCCAGGCGGACCGTGATGGGTTTTTCGATGAGCAGGTGAATGCCGGATTCTGCCAGCGGCCGCGACACGGCAAAATGGGTGACGGCCGGAGTGCAGACGCTTGCGGCATCAAATTGGCCGAAGCAATCCTCAAGGCGGGTATAAGCGCGGGCGCCGACGGAGCGGGCGAGCGTTTCGGATTTTTCTGGATGGGGATCTACAACGGCAGTAACTTCCACATCCGGTAATTGGCGGTAAATTTCGGCGTGACGGGTGCCGAGAACACCGCAACCGATAACCCCGACGCGTAATTTGGGCATGCTAACGGGCGACCGGGATTTTTTGAGCGGACTGTTGGTGCGGATGAATTTTCAGAAAATTAATTCCTTTTTTGAAAAGCGGATTATAACACACGCGCCCCAGTCGATGTTAAAATGGGCGCCTTATGCATACCTATTTACGCATGGTCGGCTATGTGCGCCAAAATATGCGCATCTTCGTGGTGTCCGTCGGCGCCATGATCCTGACTTCTCTCTTCAAAAGCTCGCCCATCGCGATGCTGATCCCGCTGGTGGACCGCATCATCGCCGACCGCCCGATCGTTTTGCCGCAGACTCAAGGGATCCCAGCCTTCGTTCTGGAGCTTATTGAGCGCGTGAATGCCATGCCGCGACTGACCATGCTCAATTACATTATCGCCGCCGCCGTGATCCTCACGCTCCTGCAGTCATTTTTCTTTTATTGGCAAACCTACCTCATGAACGATATGAGCCATCGCGTGATCCGGGATATTCGCCGCGACCTGTACGCCAAGCTGATCCACATGCCCCTGAGTTTTTATGCCAAAAATCGCGGCGGGGAGCTCGTCTCGCGGGTCACCTACGACACCGGCATTGTGCGGGACGCGATTTCGGAAGGGCTGATGGACGCGATCTGGCAGCCCATTCAACTGGCCGTCAATATCGCGCTGCTGCTTTCGCTTCGCTGGATTTTTGGCATTCCCTGGTCGCTTGTTATTTTGATCACGGTCGTGACTCCGCTGATGATCTATCCGGTGGTCCGCATCGGCAAAATGCTCAAAAAGGTCAGTCAGAATTCTCAGCAGGCGATGGCGGACATCAACGCGACGCTGTATGAATCCGTCTCCGGCGTCCGTGTGGTCCAGGCCTTCGGCATGGAAGATTACGAAAAATCCCGATTTGGAAAATTTAACGACGAGTACTATCGGAGCATTCTGCGGCTCATCAGCCGCAACCTGTTGATCCCGCCCGTGACCGATATCGTTATCATCATTTGCGGATGCGCGGTCGCCTGGCTCGGCGCCGCCCGTGTGATCAATCACGAAATGTCCGCGGGCGCTTTTTTGGCTTTTGCGGGCGCGCTTTTTTCACTTTTTCGTCCGCTCAAGCGTCTGTCGCGGCTGCACGGGATCAATCAGACCGCGATGGCGGCCGCGGAGCGGGTGTTTCAGATTTTGGATACGAAGGATGAAATCGTCGAGCCGGCCAAGCCGATCTATTTTCCCAAGCTTCAGAACCAGATCGAATTCCGGGATGTCTCGTTTGCCTATGAGGGGTCCCGCAAGGTGCTGGACGGCGTCAGCTTCACGGTTCAAAAAGGTCAGATCGTCGCGCTCGTGGGCCCGAGCGGATCGGGCAAGACCACGCTTCTCAACCTGGTGCCTCGTTTTTACGACCCGACTTCCGGCGAGGTGCTGATGGACGGCCGCTCATTAAAGGAGGCCGCGATCAAGTCCCTGCGCGGGCAGATCGGCATCGTCACGCAAGAAACTATTTTGTTCAACGACACGGTCAGCGCCAATATCGCGTATGGCAAAAGTGATTTTGATCAGGCGCTGGTGGAGGAGGCTGCGCGCGTCGCGAATGCCCATGACTTTATCAGCAAGCTGCCCGATGGGTATCAAACGCGGATTGGGGACAGGGGATTCAAGCTGTCCGGCGGCGAAAAACAGCGCCTGGCCATCGCCCGCGCGGTCATGAAAAATCCTCCAATCTTGATCCTGGATGAGGCGACTTCTTCGCTCGACACCGAGTCGGAGCGGTTGGTGCAGGATGCTATCCACAAGCTCATGCTGGGCCGGACGGTGCTCGTGATCGCGCACCGGTTGAGCACCATACGGGATGCGGACCGCATTCTGGTAATCCAAGAAGGGCGTATCGTGCAAGACGGAAAGCACGAGGACCTTCTGAAGGAAAAAGGGATGTACGCGCGTCTGCACGAAATGCAATTTAGTATTTAGTCGACTAACATATTTTTTTAGCGCGCGTCTTGAATTCGATCGGTTCATGAAATACACTTGCCCGATGCGACCTCGATGAGTATAATACCCGAACCTCAAGACCTGAGGTGCGGGACTCTCACCACCGTCTACTTTTCTAAAGTTCAAATTTATCAACTGGAGGAAGTTTTTTTTGTCTACTGAAACAGCGAACCATTTGTTGGAAGCCGGTGTGCACTTTGGCCACCAGACACGCAAGTGGAATCCCAAGATGAAGCGTTTTATTTATGGCGTCAAGAACGGTGTGCATATTATCAATCTCGAAAAGACGCTCACAAAGCTTGATCTGGCACGGGAGTTCGCTCGTAAGACCGCATCCCAGGGCGGCAAGGTTCTTTTTATCGGGACGAAGCCCCAGGCGCGCGAGATCATGCGCGAAGAGGCG
>JAGVCY010000142.1 GCA_020058965.1 Candidatus Omnitrophota bacterium
AGGAGCGCATGGGAGCGAGCGCGCCTAGTCTTAGACAGCGCGCGAGCGGCTCCGTCCGGAGAAGACAGATGCTCCTGTCTGCGGGCCGAGGCCGAACCGAGCGAAGCTTATATTTTTTTGTAAACGGGAGGGGTCTTGAGGTCTTGGTTCAGCGGGTGCTGACCATTGGTCGACCCGGGATTCATGAGCTCTTCCATATTGAGCATCATGCCTTGCCGGGTGTACGACGCGATGTCGAGGATCTGCGTGTCCATGCGGATAGCGTCTTCAGGACAAACTTCCACGCAAAACCCGCAGTAGACGCATTTGCCCAGGTCGATGTCGAAGGAGGATGGAACTTTTTCGATATTAGGATCAGGATGCTCGGACGCGACAATATTGATGCACTTGGCGGGACAGATCGTCTCGCACATCATACAGGCTACACAGCGGGTCGTGCCGTCATCGCGATGCATCAACCGGTGACGGGTGCGGGTGCGCGAAGACAAGGGGCGCTGTTCCTCAGGGTACTGATAGGTCACCGCTCCGCCTGACTTGCCGCCCGGCCGGATCCCGAGCAAGCCGAGTGTCTGCAAAAAACCGTTCACAAAAAAATGCTTGGCCGTGATACCGAGACCCACGAACACCGCCGGTAAATAGGTCTTGTCCCAAAACGAAAGTTCTCTGCGCTTCATCACCTTGGTTTTAGGCGCCATGATTATTTGCTCCCCGGAAATAAAACGACAATGATGCTGGTGATGAGGACATTGAGGAGCGACAACGGAAACAGAATCTTCCAACCCAAATGCATCAGCTGGTCATACCGGAATCTCGGCAGTGTCCATCTAATCAGCATGAAGAACCAGTTAAAGAACAAGACCTTCAGCATAAACGCCAGGATCCCCGCGATCCCGACCGCCATGGCCGGCATCAGGATCACCTGACCCCACGGAAAGTGGAACCCATCCGGCATGAGATACGGGATCTGCCATCCGCCGAAGAACAGCGTCGTCACGAGGCACGCGACCATGACGGTTTCGACCAAGTCGGTCAAAAAGAACATACCGAACTTCATCCCGCTGTACTCGATGAAGTAACCGATGATTTCGGACTCACCTTCCGGCAGATCGAAAGGAACTCGCTTGGTTTCGGCCAGCGCGGCAGTTGTAAAAATGAAAAAGGCCAGCGGCTGTGTGAAGACACCCCAAGCCGGGATCCAGCCGAAGAAGTAGCTTCCCTGCGCGTGAACGATCTGCTGAAGGGACATGGTCCCGTACAGCACGACCAGACCCATGATCGAGATACCCATGGCGATCTCGTACGAAAGCATTTGGGACGCGGCGCGCATGCCGCCGAGGAAGGCATAGTTGTTGTTTGATGAAAAACCGGCCAGGATGACGCCGTACACGCCGAGTGACAGCATCGCGAACACGACCAACAAACCGACATTGACATCGGCGATCTGAAGATTAATGTGCTGACCGCCGATGTCGAGGAAGTTGCCGAACGGAATCGCCGCAAAGGTGACTAGCGCTGAAGTGACCGAAATGATCGGTGCCAGGTTATAGAGAAGACGGTCCACTCCGGCCGGTTCAAAAACTTCTTTGACGAACATTTTGACCGCGTCAGCCAAGGAATGTAAAAGGCCGAGCCGGTTGATGGGGTACAGAATGGGGAGAAGGATCCAGTTGAGAATTTTGAACGGGCCGCCGAACACGATCCAGGCGCGGTTGGCGCCGATGCGGTCCTGCATGACGGCGCTTTGCTTCCGCTCGACCCAGGTGAGCAGGCCTGCGAGATTAAGCACCATCCCGAGAAAGGACGCGATTAGAATTCCCTTAATCGCGAGGATCGGAAGCATGCTTAGTGAGCTCCCGCCGTCGCGGCAACTGCCGGCTGTGCGGCGCCCGGACCGCTCCATATTTTTCCATGCGGGTCCAGCGCGGTATACGACATCCCTTTGAACGCTCCCGATTCCATCGCCAAAGAAACAAAAATATCTTCCGCCCGCTTATTTTTCCAGATAATTCCCTGTCCGGCCGCCAGGTCCTGAACGATCTTCCATGTGGCCCGTGCGTCGGCCATCGGCTCAAGCGCTTTGCGAATGCGCTGAACCCGGCCCTCAAAGTTGGTAAAAGTTCCGTCCGTTTCGGCGTACGACGCGCCCGGCAACACCAGATCCGCCGAGTTGGAGGTCGCATTCACGTTGACGCCCGAGTACAGTATCGTTTTGACCTTGGCGCGCACGACCGAAAGCGTGTCGGCGCCGTACTTGCTCAAATCCCGTCCAAATACGATCAAACCATCCAGTTCCCCCCGCTTGGCGGCTTCGACCACCTGAGAGATGTCTTCCCCGGCGCCGAATATTTCGCGCGCCCCGGCGGAGTTCGGGTTTTTGTCGCCTCGGATCAAAAAATTATCCTCAAACCCCTGATCAAAAGACCAGGAGTAAGCGACGCGGTTGATCCGAAGAACATCCTTCACGAACTTTTTCTGCAAAAATAATTCTTCGTTGGTGTATTGGGAGGAGGTCACAAAAGCCCATCGGCTGGGCTGCGCGGCGGCTTCGCCCACGATTTTTCCGGCGGCAACCAACGCGTTTTCCCAGGTCGTTTCTTCAAGCCGGCCGGCGGCGCGCGCCTGCACCTTTTCGATGCGGCCAATGTCGATGGACTTGTAAGCGTACCGACCCTCATCACACATCCACCACTTGTTCACTTCCGGATTCTCGATCGGCTTGAGACGCATGACGCGCTCTTTTTTCAAATGATACGGGCGGCTTTTTTCAGTTTCGATAGAAATATTGCAGCCGCGGGAGCAGCCCGGACAAACGGACTTCTGTTTGCCGAGGTACCAAACGCGCATTTTAAAGCGGAAGTCTTTGTCCGTCAGCGCGCCGACCGGACAGATGTCCGCGACATTGCCGGAATATTTGTTGTTGAGCTCGGTGTACACATCCACGGCGGTGTGATCGCCGCGGTTGAACATCCCGAACTCATGCGTCTTGGTCACTTCGTCCGTAAAGCGGACGCAGCGCGAGCATAAGATGCAGCGCTCCTGATCCAGATTGATGGTGGGCCCGATCGAAAAGGCTTTTTTGGATTTTTTTACTTTATTTTCATTAAACTTGGGGTCGTAAGCGCCGTATTCCATGTAATAGTCTTGCAGCTTGCACTCGCCGGCCTGATCGCAGACCGGGCAATCGAGCGGATGGTTCGCGAGCAAAAACTCTAGTGCGTATTTTTGGGAATCCGTGGCCTTGCCCGACTTGGTGTGGATGACCATGCCTTCGGTGACGGTGGTGTTGCAGGCGATCACCGTGCGGGGCATTTTTTCCACTTCGACCTGGCAGATGCGGCAATTGCCCGCGATCGAGAGGCCCGGATGATAGCAATACCGGGGCAGATCGCCATTCAGCTGATCGATCGCTTCGATGATGAGCGAACCGTCTTTAACCGTGATTTGCTTACCGTCGATGGTGATGTTCGCCATGATTAGTGGGCAGCGTGAACTGCCGTCTCCTTACCCGCGGACTTGCCGCTCTTGATGTAATCTTCGAACTCGGCTCTAAATTTGGCGATGTAACTCTGAATGGGCCAGGCCGCGGCTTCCGCGAACACGCAAATCGTCCGGCCTTCCATGCGGCCGGCAACATCCAACAAAGTATCCAGGTCCTCGATCTTTCCCTCGCCGCGATAAATGCGCTCGATGATCTTAAGCGCCCAGCCGGTGCCTTCGCGGCAGGGCGAGCACTGCCCGCATGATTCATGCGCAAAAAACCGGCATCCGTACAGCAGCGCCTTGACCATGCAGGTGTCTTCGTCCATGACCATCACGCCGGATGAGCCGAGCATCGTGCCCGCGGCTTTCAAGCTGTCGAAGTCCATTTTTACATCGATCTCATCGGCTCGGAGGATCTTGGCGGACATTCCGCCCGGGATCACCGCTTTAATTTTTTTACCGCCGCGCACGCCGCCGCCGTAGGTATAAATAATTTCGCGCAGGGTGATTCCCATGGGAAGCTCGTACACACCGGGTTTTGCCACATGGCCCGAAACGCTGTACAGATGAGGACCTAAGGTACCGCCGCCCCATTTGGAAAAGTTTTCGGCGCCCATGCGGCCAATATGCATGACACTCGCGATGGTCTCGACGTTATTGATGATGGTCGGACATCCGAAGAGACCGACGATCGCCGGAAAGGGCGGCTTGAGGCGCGGGAGGCCGCGCTTTCCTTCTAGGGAGTTGAGGAGGGCGGTTTCTTCGCCGCAAATGTAGGCGCCGGCGCCGCGGTGCACCGTGATGTCCACGCGGTAGTTGGAAGTTCCAAAAACATTGTTGCCCAAAAAGCCCTTCGCATAAGCTTCGTCCACCGCGGCCTGAAAACGCTGAGTCGGAATGACATACTCTCCGCGGATGTAGACATAGCACTTGTTCGACTTGATCGCGTAGCAGCTCATGATGATGCCTTCGATGAGTGAGTGCGGGTCGCGCTCCAAAATGTAACGGTCCTTGCAAGTCCCGGGCTCACCTTCGTCGGCGTTGATAACCAGATAAATCGGTTTTTTGGTGTCCTTGGGCAAAAAGGACCACTTTTTGGCAGTGGGAAATCCCGCCCCGCCGCAGCCGCGCAGACCGGCGTCGCTCACCATTTTTGCCACATCTTCGGGTTTTCCGGCAAGCGCCTTGCGCGCGGTCTCATAGGCGCCGAGCTTGAGCACGGTCTCGATCTTCCATGCGTCAGGCAGATTGAAGTAGCGCGAAACGACAGGTTCGAGATTAGGCGTGGGATTCACCATTATTTGAGCCCGTCCACAATTTGGTCGATTTTTTTCTCGGTGAGGTCGGTGTGATACGGGCCGTTGACGGACATCATCGGCGCGCCTTCGCAATTGCAGAGGCATTGCGCTTCCTCGATCGAAACGCGGCCGTCCTTGGTGGTCTCTCCGCGCTTGATGCCGAGTTTTTTCTCAAGATGGCACAGCAGCTTGTCGCCGCCGTTCAGCATGCAGCTCATCGAGGTGCAAAACAAAATGTGATTCCGGCCGACCGGCTTGCGGTGGTACATCGTATAAAACGAGACCACTTCGCGC
>JAGVCY010000113.1 GCA_020058965.1 Candidatus Omnitrophota bacterium
CGACGCTCTTCCGATCTCGCGTCCGGGATTACGCTCAGGTCAAGTCGGACGGCTCGGTGGACCGTGAGCTGACCCGCAAGGCACTCGAGGGGCAGGGAGTGGATGCGGCGGGGTTGGACCCGATGGATCGGCGCGTCCTAAAGGCAATTATAGATATTTATGACGGAGGCCCGGTGGGTATCGAGTCCCTGGCGGCAACGCTCAATGAAGAGTCTGACACGCTGGTCGATGTGGTTGAACCGTTTCTGCTAAAGGCGGGACTTTTAAAACGCTCGTCTAGGGGGCGATCTGCTACACGGCGGGCCTATGAGCATTTTGGTCTGAAGCCCCGCGCTTCAGCTCAGGATGAAACGCTTTTTAGTTAATTCTCCATGCGCAAGCGCGCTCTGCCATTAATTGCCGTAAGTGTTTGGATATCGGGTAGTGTGTATTGTCTACCCGCACCATTGCGCCCGCCTGTTGCCACCACAGCCTCATTCCAAGCAGGCTTTGAATCGCGTGATATCCGCGTGCTGATTTCCCAGGGGCAGGAGCTGCTCAAGCTTACGATTATGGGCGGGTATCGTGTGATCGACGCAAAATCTCAAAAAACACTTTCGATTTCGCGGCGGCTGGTAGGTGTGAATCTGCGGACACAGAACGGCGCGCTGATGATTGCCGGCGTGCGCTTTCCGGATGTCGTCGAAATTCATGCAGATCAACCAGCCGATTTGTTTATCAACAACCGGCCGTTTCGAGGATTTTTATCCGTGCACCGCCAGGTGGATGGCACGCTCGCGGTTGTGAATCACATTGATGTGGAAGACTACCTGTATGGCGTGCTGTATCATGAGGTGGGTTCGTGGTGGCCGATGGAATCGCTCAAAGCTCAGGCCATCGCGGCGAGAACTTATGCGCTTTATGAAAAGCAATTCACCAAAAGCCGTATTTTTGATGTGTACAACAATCAATCTTCACAAATGTACGGCGGGGCGGACTCTGAGCGTTCGAGATCATCCGAAGCGGTTGATGCGACGCGCGGACAAGTGCTGACATTTCAAGGCAGGATGTTTGCCGCGTATTATCATGCGACCTGCGGGGGCGAAACGAGGGATTCGTCCGACTTGTGGAAGGTGAAGCTCCCTCCGCTTTCGGGCGGAGTCAAGTGCTCCTATTGCTGGTTCTCTCCCCACTACTCATGGAGTACGAAAATGGACATCAGCAAAATGGAGGAGCTGCTGAATGCGCATGGCATCAGCGTGGGGGCTATTCAATCAATGACTGTAGTTTCTCGATCCAACACAGGTCGGGCGCTTTTGGCGGAGATCAAAGGGTCTGTTGGAGATAACACGATTAGCGCAAAGGACCTTCGGCTGTGGGTCGGACCGACGGTGGTGCGGAGCGAAAATTTCGAAATCCATCTGCGCTGGGGTAAAATCATCTTTGACGGCAAAGGGTGGGGGCATGGTGTTGGGATGTGTCAGTGGGGCGCGTTAGGGCAGTCGATTCTTGGAAAAAAACATGACGAGATTCTTGAGTTATATTATCCGGGATCTCAGCTAACCAGAATTTACGAAGCATGACGAATGAAGCGGCTGATAAAATTAATGAGCGAAACGGGATGCTGGATGAAGGGCTCGGGCGAGCGCTCGCTGACAGGTTGTCAGCTGAGGAAAAGTTGATTCGGGATCGAGAGCTTGTCGAGCAGGCACACAGGTATTTTGGCGGACTGAACGATCAGGAGCGCGAATTATTGGGATTGGAGAGAGTTGCTGATCAGTCGGCCGAAGAGCATATTCCGGAATTAATCTTGGAAAGCGACGAAGGCAAAGTGCGGCCTGCGGACGGCAGGAACACAGCTTATACGAGGGAATGGGCTTGGGCTGTGGCCAGCGTTATGGCTTTTGCGGTCGTGCTGCTATGGGTGATTCGAGGAAATTAAGCGTAAGGTAGCGGAGTCGCTTAAACTTGCTCCGGCATCATGACGGGCTCAAATTTTTCGGGGGCGGCAAAGGGAAAGGTGGCGACTTCGTAGATTCCGGCTCCAGTTCGCGCGATCGCCAGGCCAACGCCGCGGGCAAGTCCCGTGGTCCATGCCTCGAACCCGTTTCGCTCTTTGGCAAATTTATCGACTGTGACAGGCGCGTCCAGCCAACCGGTCACTCCGTTGTGGAGTCCCCGATGAAGCTTTTTTGCCGCGGTGTAATTTGACGGCGGGTTCGAATCGGCTCGCAGCGGCGAGGACGCCAAAAGAATGAGAGAAAAAACTGATAAAAACACAATTCGATGGACGCAAGTTGAATGGTTCATATCAAAAGAATACACCCACGAGAATTCAGCGTCAAGCTATGACTTATCGGCAGTAGTTTATTGACCTATAAAATAAAGGAATACAGGTATGAGCACAATGTTAAAAAAAGCAGCCGCAACTCTCTTTGTTCTGATGATGATCGTTCGACCGACTTTCGCTTACCAGGTACCGCAGAAAGCGCGAGACGATGCGCGTCATTACAGCCAAATGGCACGAGAAATGTTTTCGAACGGGCGGACAACGGACGGGGTGAAACTTCTCCGTTTGGCGATCAAGACCAATCCCTTCGAACCATCCTATCGGATGGATTTTGTGACAATTATGAGCAAGCGAGGGGAATTGAGTCTTAAAGAGGGGAATCGCCGCGAAGCCATTGTTGTTTTTAAAAATGTCGAAGAGCAGCTGATGGCAGCGGCCAAGCTTTTTAAGATGAGCGGCGATAATTCCAATTCGGCTTATGCCCTGATGCAGGTCAGTCAAATCTATAGGTATGTTTATCAAAATGAAGGCGTTGCGCGCGGATATGTTCAAAAAGCACTGGAAATTGACCCCGGCGCGTCTCGCCCCAGGTAGAGCCGGATTTGCCCCAACAGACCAGATCACCACGCCAAATAAATATCTTACCCGCTCTTGTTTATAGATTGAAATTAATGTATATTATTGTCTAATGAAGTTAATTAGATTATGTAAAATAACTATATCAATGATGCTTGCGCTTGGAATTTGCATAAGCCAAGCGACGGCGGCGACCCTCAATATCGGACAAGAGAAGCCGCTGATCGTAGCTTCCGTCAAAGGCGGAGCGTGGAAAAGTGCGGCGGGGGACCCTTCGATACGAACCAGCATTAAGCCGGGTGATGCCATTCGACCCGGTGAGCGTTTGGAGACTTTTCAAACCAATGAAATTCAGGTGGCCCTGGATCCTGAAGGAAAGAATCTCATCGCCATTCAGGGCTCCTTCAGCTTTCGGAGGAATGTAAAAGGAACCGATATTCACTTGGACCGCGGCCGAGCTTTGGCTGTTCTGGACGGTCTCAAGAATCAAGAAAAATTCACTATCACAACGCCTATCGGGGTCGCGACGGTGCGTGGAACGCGATTTGCCGTTAACGCCCCGTTATCTGCGATGGATGTTAAAACTTATAAGGGCGAGGTGCGGGTTCAGGCCCTGTCGGCGCAGACGGAGCGTCCCATCGGCCGATCTGTTGATGTAAAAAAAGGATATAAAACACATTTCACGGCTGATTCCAAGGAACTCCTCACCGTCAGCGAACTCAGTCCGAGAGATACCATGGAATATCAGGAGATGTTTAAACGAATTAGGGACACTCAAAAAATTTTGCGCTCGCAGGGGAGATCGTGGTTTTTGTCTTCTGAGGAGCCGCCTCGATCGTTCTCGGTTCCGGCTGCCGAGAACAGCGATAATGGTGCAAGTAAAACCGGGCACGCAATCGTTTTTTAAGATACAATCCCTGCTCGTGAAAAATTTAATTGACCCAATTCGATTGCTGGAATCTGTGTCTTCCCGCTGGTCTTTACCTGCGCGCGTATTGGAGGAATTGTCGCGGGATCCCGAGTGCTTGGAGGCCTATTCTACTCATGTGGGCGTTCACCATGCATTTACATTAAGGACCCATACCATCTGTGTGCTGGACTGCTACGAAAGGCATTTTGCTCAGCGGTCGGGGCTCAATCCATCGGAGCGATCGGCATTTAGGCTTTTTTTAGCGTTACACGATATTGGAAAGCCCCGGGCCATTTTGGCCGGAAACAAGCGCTGGCAGCACCGTTTCACCGTGGACATGATCCGAAGCAGGCGGCAGTCGTGGCCGGTGGATGACCTCGAGTTTGGAAATTGGATGGCGTTGGTTGACGGCGATCCGGTCGGAGCATACCTTAAACATGAAGTTGAATTGTCCGAGGCGGCATCTGCCGCGCGGAGCATGATGGCGCGATCGTCGCTGACGCCGAAGGCATTTTGGAAGACGCTTCTTACCTATTATCAGTGCGATGTTTCGGCATACACGCGCCGCGGAGGAATCATGAATTCCTTGGACGGCCTCTTTGAATGGGATGCGGCAGGAGAGATATTGATGGATGATTTATCGGGATTGCTCCGATTTTCGGAATCAACCGAGGGGTCGGTGCGCTGTTTGGAAATGGCCATATTTGGAGACGGTTCTGCATGAAAAATACAGAAGATTTGGAGCAGGGCCGCCGCCGAGAAAGTATACATCGGCTGGAAGACTTTGACTATGTCCTGCCCGCGGAGCGGATCGCCCAAGAGCCTCTGTCGGATCGTTTATCATCCCGGCTTTTGATCGCCAGTCGAAAAACGGATGCGCTTACTGACGGCCGATTTTCTCAGATTACCGATTTTTTTGAGCCGGGCGATGTGTTGGTGATAAACGATTCGAGGGTTTTTCCTGCTCGGCTTGAAGGGGTTAAATCCACCGGAGGTAAAGTGGAATTGCTTTTGGTCGAACCGGTGGACGCCGAGGAGCGTCGTTGGAGGGTGTTGTGCCGGCCGCATCTCAAAGAAGGGCAAACGCTGACAATCGGAAATGCAACGGTTCACTGCAAGGGGCGATCTGCCGCCGGGTATTTTGAAGTGGAGTTTGAAGGCATGAGCGGCAGGGATCTGGCGCGTGAATCGGGGGAGATGCCGCTGCCTCCTTATATCAAGCGAAAGCCAGACGCTTCGGATCGGGAGCGGTATCAGACGGTTTATTCCCGCCAGGAGGGATCGATTGCCGCGCCGACCGCAGGGCTGCACTTTACGCCGGATTTACTTGAGCGAATTCGGCTGATGGGGGTCGAATGCGTTAAGGTTACACTGCATGTCGGTTACGGAACATTTCAGATGGTTCGAGACATTGACCGGCACGATATGCATGCGGAGCGGTTTGAACTTTCCGAACCATCCGCGAAGTCCATCAATCGAGCGATCCAGGAAAAGAAAAGAGTGTGGGCGGTGGGAACAACCTCCGCCCGGGTGCTCGAGACCTGTGTTCAGGGCGGGCGAGTGATTGCCGGCGCGGGCGAGACAAATCTGTTTATCGTGCCTCCGTTTGAATTCGAGGCGGTGGGAGGCTTGATTACAAATTTTCATTTACCCAAATCAACGCTTTTAATGCTCGTCGCCGCTTTTATGGGGCGCGACCGGATGCGGCGCGCGTACGACCATGCAGTCACAAGCGGTTACCGGTTTTATTCCTACGGCGACGCAATGATCGTTTTTTGATGGAGCGGGTATAATGACTGCCACCATGGAAGACAATAAGATCCGACAGGAAATACTTTTTTATTATTGGACAGGACTGATTTTATACATTACCTCAGCGGTGCTGGATGTGATCCATTTGTATCAGTGGAAGGGCCGGGCGCCGGTCGACTTCGCGTTTCACCTTGTCCTACTTTCAATCAATATTTCAATTTTAGCTAAAATTCGATCGTTCAAGAATTGGGCGCGCCAGGCATTTTTAATTAAGTTTGTGATTTTTGCCATGTTTTTATATCCCATGCTGGCGTTTAAGAATGAAGAATGGGCCTATTCCCGGCATTGGCCTCACGGCGTATTCCAGCGGGTGTGCAACTTCAGTGTTTTGGTTTTTGAAATCTACTTTGTTTTTTTTCTGCTTCGTCGAGCCGTTCGGTATGTTTTTGTGCATGCGCCGGCTGCGCGACCTTCGCAGCGGTCGTAGTCCATTCATCCTGATGACCGAATCACCCTTCATAACCACGCATCGTGATCCGCATTCGTCTGCCCGCGCGGGAACTTTAAATACTTCGCGAGGAGTGATTCAGACGCCGGTGTTTATGCCGGTGGGAACCCAGGCGACGGTCAAGACACTCAGCGCTGATGATTTACGGGAAGCCGGCGCTCAAATCATTCTCTCAAATGCCTACCACTTGTATCTAAGGCCAGGGGTTGACTGCATCGAATCCCTGGGCGGGCTGCATCGATTCATGGGTTGGCAAGGTCCGATATTGACGGATTCGGGAGGTTTCCAGATATTTTCTCTTAAAGAAACCAAAAAAATCACCATGGAGGGGCTGGAGTTCAAGTCTCACTGGGACGGCTCAAAGCACTTTTTGACACCGGAGCGGGTGGTGGAGATCGAAACACGATTAGGTGTTGATATTCTGATGCCGCTGGATGAGTGCATTCCGTATCCTTCCGATGAAGCGCGGACGCGCGCGGCGATGATGTTGACTCAGCACTGGCTTGAGCGGTCAAAGACTGCATGGAAAACTTCCGGAAGGGAAGGTTCTCATTTGTTTGGCATCATTCAAGGCGGGTTGC
>JAGVCY010000277.1 GCA_020058965.1 Candidatus Omnitrophota bacterium
CTCGCGGCCCCGAAGGCCTGCTCGAAATGACTCAGAGCCGTCTTGTTAGCTCGGACTTCCGCCGCTTCCGGATCAACCTCCACTTGCCGCCGTATGCGCCCAACAGCTACGCCATTTTGTCCGCGATCCAAAAACTCTGGTTCGGCACCCGCCCGGCCGCCAAAATAACCGCCTTGGGCGCGCTCGTCCGCGCCTGTGTGACCCGTGATCCCGCACAAAAAAAGTAAGCTGTTCACGGCCTGGTTCGCGGGGCTTTCCCGCGGGAAGTTCAAGAAAAACTTTCATCGGCTGAGTCTGACCACGCGCAGCGAAGTTCCGCGTTTTGAATCCAAGGTCCCAACCATCGTCGTCGCGAACCATCCGAGCTGGTGGGATGCCCTGCTTGTGGTCGATCTGAGTCGGACTTTACTGAAGCGGGAATTCATCGGGATCTTTGACGAGGAACAGCTGAAGCGGTACGCGATCTTCAAACTGGTCGGCGGCTACGCGGTGGAAAAAACCGGTGCTTCCGGCGGCGGCGAAAATGGCGGGGTCAGTCCCGCGGAAATGAGAAGATTTTTGCGGTACACGAGCAAGGAACTTGAAGGCCGCGACCGTCTGCTCTGGGTCTTCGCGCAGGGGGACCTGGTATCGACCGAGGAGCCGATACGGTTGAAGCGGGGCTTCGCGGCGGTGGCGGGTCAGCTCGAGCGGGCGCAGATCCTGAAGCTCAATATTTCTTATGATTATTGGTTTGAGTCCAAGCCCGAAGTCGTTCTCGATATTCTGCCGCTTGAGACCGTGAACGGCTTGAGCGGTCACGAAGCGATCGAAGGCCTCACCGCCCGCGTCGAGAGCGAGCTCGAAGCTGGCCGGCTTTATGTACGTGACATTATCCGCCGCCGCGACGCCTCACGCCTGCGGCCGTTTTGGCAAAGTCCAGCCGGTACCAATCCCTTTTACGACGGGTACCGATGGCTGAAGTCCAAGTACTACGGAAAAAAATTCGACAAGAGCCATGTTTCCTGAAGGCGCCGGCATGATCGAACTTCACGCCAAAATTATTCTCACCATCCTTCTCGTTCTGTACGCCCTCATGGAATGGAATCTGCTCGTGTACCGGAAGTTTTCCAAAAAGCCGCTCGCGGCCTACCCCAAGGTTTCGGTGCTCGTGCCCTGCCGCAACGAGGAAAAGCGCCTGGACTCCAACCTCCGTTCGCTCTTAACCCAGGATTATCCCGACTTTGAGGTGATCGTGCTGGATGATAATTCCACCGACGCGACGCCCCGAATCCTGGAAGCGCTCAAAAAATCGCCCGAGCTCGGTTCGCGGCTCAAAACGCTCAAAGGCGCGCAGCTCCCCGCGGGCTGGCAGGGCAAAAACTTCGCCTGCCATCAGCTGTCGCAGGCCGCGCTCGGAGAATGGCTGTTATTTGTGGATGCCGATACTTTTCACACGCCCGGGATGCTCAAAAGCGCGATCCAGGAAGCGGTCGACCGCCGCGCCGCGCTGGTCTCGACTTTTCCCCGCCAGATCTTCACGTCCGCGGGCGATGAGCTCACGGTGCCGCTGATGTTCTTCATCCTTCTTTCGTTTCTCCCGATGTTTTTTACCGATAAAAAAATTCCGGTGGCACGGTCAGCGTTCTCGACCGCGTGCGGGCAGTTTTTGCTGGTGCGGCGGGACGCGTACAAGGCCGCGCTCGGACACGCGGGGATCGGAGCGCGGATCTCCGAGGGGCCGATCCTGGCGGCGCGGGTGAAAGCAGCGGGGTACAAGATCGTTCTGGCGGACGGTTCGGACGGGACCGCGTGTCGGATGTACGCCGGGTGGAAACAAACTTTTGAGGGATTCAGTCGGTCGGTGTTCGCGAGCATGGGCGGTTCCGTTGCCGCGTTTTTATTTTTTATCATAATTCAGACTTATGTTTATCACGGGCCGTGGGCGCTTTTGGCGTGGGCGGCGGCGCATGGAGCGATAACGCCGATGATCGGCGCGACGCTCGGACTCGCGGCCGCGCTGCCGATCTGGATGCGTTGGCGCATCCACCGGCGTACCGGCATGAGCGCGCGGTGGATATGGGCGCACGCGATCTCGATCGCGATGTACCACGCGATCCTGATCAACTCCTTTTTACAATACCGCGTATTCAAAAACACCAGCTGGAAAGGCCGGAGTTATGCCGCTCCCTCCGCTTAATTAATCACACAACCTTGCGTTTGTCCCAATTTATACTATACTACTACTATATTACAGGAGGGCATCATGCCGGGCAAAACACACATCAATATCACCATCGACTCCGCGATCCTGAATTGGATCGACCGGCTACGCGGGCAAAACCCGCGGTCCACCTTCATCAATTCCGTCCTGGATAAATTTTGCGTCAAGGAACAGGAGGTTTTTGACTGGTCCGCTGAAATCAAAAAATCGGACGCGGATATCGACAAAAAGCGCGTCCACAAGTTCACGGACCCTAAGAAAGCCGTGCGATGGCTAAAGAGCTAGTTTTTACGAAGACTTTTAAGGAAAACTACAAACGCCTTTCACAAAATCTTCAGGAACGCTTCGACGATAAACTCACGCTTTTTCTCCGGGATCCGAAGCACCCCTCGTTAAACATTCACCGTTATCACGGTAGGGAAGATGTTTGGGAGGGCTACATCAATCAAAAATACCGTTTCACTTTTTCCGTGACAGAGGACAACATCATTTTTAGAAACATCGGGCCGCATTCCATCATCGATAAAGGGAAGGTTTGATCGTTTGGCTTCCACAACGCTTTCACAACTCAAATTCCCCGGTCCC
>JAGVCY010000135.1 GCA_020058965.1 Candidatus Omnitrophota bacterium
ACTCTGCTCGAGGGTGAGCACTGGAACCGCATCGAGCAAAAGGGTTATGACCTGCTCGTTCAGCCCGTGGACGGGCCTCAATATCAATTTAAGCTTCCCGCGGAAGGCGCTCGAACAGGACAGCGGCTTAAGGTTCCAGGGTCGGATGCGGTCTTGAACTTTGAGAATTTTTATCAAGCGGCCGGGTCCACGCTTGAGGTGAAGGATGGGGGCGGGGTTTTCAACCCGGCCGTTCACCTCACGCTCGTGAGCGACCGAGTTGGCGTTCGGCAGGAGTTGTGGTTGGTTGGCCGCGATTCCCAAAACCCCTATTCGGATGAGGTCGAGCTTGGACCGGCGATTTTTAAAATCCAAACCCTTGGTGATGATGTTTCGGATACTTCGGATGCTTCGGATGCTTCGGATGTCCCGACTGAGGATGCCGTTGCCCGCGCGCCCGTGGATTCGGCGCGGCTGGTGCTCTATCAAAAAGACGGTGAGCCTATCGCCACGATCGATGTGCCCATCGCTTCGTCCGAACCACTTGAGATCGCGGACAAAACCTTCACGATCAGCAAAGTCCGCTACCTGCCATTCGCGCGGGTGGTCAACAACGCGCTGATCGATGACCCCGCCGCCGGCAAGTGGAATCCGGCGGTCGAATTCACGGTCACTGATTCGATGGGACGGAAAGAAAGTCACACCCGCTTCGCGCTTTTTCCAGAATTTGATTCCCTGCACGGCAAAGAGACGCCAAATGTTTTTGACTTGCGCGTGGAATTGCGCGCGCCGGAACCCGAGGGAGCCAATGCAAATGCTGGCCTGAACGGCGGCTCAAACCGTCCGTCGCTCACGTTTAGCGCGAGGGAAAATGGCGGCTGGACCTGGAGCTCCGTAAAACGCGACGGCACGGTCAAAAGCGGCGCGGTGAAGGTTGGTGAATCGTTCGAAACCGGCTGGATGGATATGGTGATCACGGTCAATCAAGTCCTGCAGCACGCGGTCCCTGACCATATCATCGGCCCGATACCCCCCGTTACCTCAAATGCCCCCGTGGCACCAAACGCCCCGAACACCGAACCGGGCTGTCAGATTTCGTACAAGGATGACGCCGGTTTAAAAAAAGGCGGGTGGGTCCTGCTGTCGATGCCGCTGAAAATCAAAACGCCGGACGGGGTCTGGACGCTCACCTTGTCGGATCGGTCGTTGGAGCTGCCCTTTTCGCTTCGCTTGAAGGATTTTAGAAAAGTGGATTATCCGGGCACCGACAATCCATCATCCTTTGAGAGTGATGTGACGCTGTTTGATAAAAAAAATAATGTTACGCTTCAACGGACGATCAAAATGAATGAGCCGCTGGATTATGCGGGATGGAGAATTTTTCAGTCATCGTACCTTCAGGATCCGGAGCACGGTGAGGCGTCGGTGTTCAGCATTGCTAAAAATCCCGGAATAGGTTTAACTTATGCCGGATCGGTGGTCATTTTGATCGGGGTGCTGTTGTTGTTTTACATTAAGCCATTTTCGAGCGGGGCCAATGTCCATTAAATTCGTCTCTTCAAAAAATGCCCAAGCGAACTCGGTCGAGCAGGAGAGAGTAGACATGCTTCTCCACGCAGAGCCGACGGCGCTCCGTCTAAGACAAGTCGCGCCGTCTCCCTGTCCGGCAGCGGCGGGGACGCCGCTGCCTTCCAGAAGCGTTGCGAAGCATGTCTACTCTCTCCTGCTCATCGCTTGCTTGGGAGTTTTTGCTTCGTCTCAGGTGAGGGCGGAAATTGGTCAGGGGTCGACCAAAACATCAGTGGAGGTGCCGCGTGAGGTGCGGGGGATGGCGATTCAGCATAATGGGAGGGTGAAGTCGTTTGAGTCGTTTTCGCGGCAGACGCTGAGGTTGATCGCGGGGAAGGAAAAGTGGGAAAAGCGGTCGGCGGCGGGGGTTTTGTGGGGCATTGCGCAGGATCGGTCGGCGGCGGCGCGCATGCCGCTCATTCGGCTGGACTTTTTGAAATTAAAAAAACTTCTTGGGGTCGACACCACTCGTCATCACTTCAGCCGGGATGAGTTGGCCGGCGGATTTCCGGTCATTTTGGAGTTGGCCCGGTCGGCGCAGGCCAAACGAGACCAGGACGAGCGACCGAGCGCGATCGAGCAAAAAGCGGCTCAGCTATTGGGCCGGATCCATACCGTCGAAACATTGGCATCGGGCGGCGCCTTCGCCGTCATCCCCGCCCAAGGCGCGTGGGTCTCCGGCTTTGACAAAAAAAACTCGTCCTTCAAGGCCTTCGCGGGAGTTTTGGCCGCTTGCGGTTCGGCCGGAGCCGGATCTCCGTGCGCGGAAGCGGCTCATAAGTGGAACTCAGCGGTCCGCGCGACTTCTCCTCAAGCCGCGGAAGCCAAGATCAACGAAGAGCTTTTTTACCTGATGGTCCATCCGTTTCTATGGTCGTGGATTCTCTATATTGCGGGTTTTGTGATCCTCGCTTTTGCGAGCGGATCCGCCGCGAGGAACTTTGGACTCGCATTTGTCGGAGCCGGCTGGGTTTTTCATACCCTGGGCTTAGTGCTCAGAGTCATTGTGCTGGATCGACCGCCGGTTTCCAATATGTATGAGTCCATGATCTTCATGAACTGGGCGCTCATGCTCTTCGCGTTCGTTTTTGCAGGGATCCGCCGCACCTCCGCTCCGCTGGGCGCCGGCAGTCTCATTAGCGCGCTCGTCATGATCTACGCCAATCTCCTGCCGATTGACCCGGCGTTGGATGTGCTCGTGCCGGTCCTGCGATCCAACTACTGGCTGACGGTGCATGTGCTCACCATCGTGTCCAGCTACGGCGCGTTCGGTCTGGCGATGGCTCTCGGCCACCGTCATTTGATCTTCGACCGCATCCTGAAGCGCTGGACGGCCGTGGACGCGGACGCGTCAGCCCGGCTGTTGCTTCGCGTGATCGAGTTCGGCGCGATCTTGATCGGCACGGGTACGGTGCTTGGCGGGATTTGGGCGAATGAATCCTGGGGGCGGTTCTGGGGATGGGATCCTAAAGAAACCTGGGC
>JAGVCY010000105.1 GCA_020058965.1 Candidatus Omnitrophota bacterium
CCCACCCTTTTATGGTGCTCGAAGCGATCTTTGACGACTCATTTATGCCAACCAACGTGTACCTCAACGAGCTTGTGATCCGTCACGGCCAAATCGCCGTCCTCCCCGCCGCCGGCGGCCAGCCGATCGAAGTCCTCAAAGAAATTCATTTCCGCACCCTGCTCGAACGCAGACCTCAGATCCCGATCGAAGCGGACTTCAGGACCAGCTTCGGCCGTGGAAGTTTTCACGCGGAGGGCTTGGTGAATCTTTCGGACAGTCGGCATCGGGTCCGGCTCTCCGGCAACATGGAGCGCCTGCCGTCCTGGCTCATCGCCCCGTTGGCCGCCAAAGACGCCCGCGTTCCGATCCTCCGCGGCGATATCGCCCTTGATCTGAGTTTTGACGGACGTTCACTCATGCGCTTCACGCTGGATACCAAAAAAACTTTGACTCAAGCCGCTTGGGGCCGGCGCGAGATCAGCGGCGAGCTGGGAGCTCACCTGGTGGGCTCGTACGATCTCTCAAAAGGCGCGATGACTGTCACCGACGGGGTCTGTGACGGCAAGGTTCTTGTGGTCAAAAACCTCACGGATGCCGTCCCCGAGATCAAGATCAGTTCCGCGTCCGTCGCGTGGAATCCGGAGCTCATCGAATTTCCGCGCGTGCAAGGCGCGTGGGGCCCGACGACCTTCACGCTCGAGGGAACGCTCGACCGCGCCGAAGGCCACAGCACCAAGCTCGAATTTCACCAGTCGCTTCAAGACCTGAGTGTGTATCAACCCTTCGCCGCCAAGCTCTTCGCAAATCCGATCAACCTCAGCTCGCTCAAAGGAAAACTCCGTGTCGACGCCTCTCTCTCCGGTCCGATGAAAGACCTCGCACATAACATTCACCTGATCAAGATCGAAGCGCGCGACGCGACGCTGCAGCCAAAAATGCTCAAGACGCCGATCAGCGACATCAACGGAACCCTCCGTATCCAAAACCTGCGCGTGTTCGAGACGGACGATCTGTTTTTTAAACACGCGAAGGAAGATTACACGCTGAGCGGGCAGATCAATTCGGCGCCGGGCGGCGTGGGCCGGCTTCATGTGAAGCAAAAAAAGTGGGAAGCCAACGCGCGCTTCCGCCTCTACCCGGACCGGGCCGAGTTCTCGACCTTCACGCTTGAGTCGGGCGCGTCGTACGCTGGCGCGACCGGAACGATACGCAACTTCAGCCAGCCGGCGGTCGACGCGGACTTTAGAGCGCATCTCCTGCCGGACGGCCTGGCCGCCGACTGGCAGAACCGCGTGACGTGGCTAAAAAGCCTCAAGCTCAAAGGGATCGTTGACGCGACCGGAACGATCAAGGGCCCTCTGCAAGTGCCAGCGCAATTGCATCTCAAGCTCAAGGCCAACTCCGCGCGGCTGGTTTATTCCGACATGGTGATCTTTGAACCGATCGAAACGGACCTCGCGTATGACGCCGGGATCCTCGACATCAGCTACGCCAAGGCCGGTTTTTACGGAGGGGAAGCGCGCGCCACCGCGAAGGCGGATTTCACCAACCCCGCCAAGCCCTATTTCGAATCGCACGTGTTCACGCAAGACACGGATCTCAAAAAATTCTGTGAAAAGTTGGATTTTATAAAAAATAAATTCTCCGGGACGCTCAACACCGATGTGGTTCTGCAGGGATACCTGAACGACGCGAAGTCGATCAAGGGTCATGGTAATTTTAGGGCGAGCCAAGGTCAGCTGTGGCAGACAGAACTTTTTAAGCGACTCAAGAAGGTGATGTTTCTGACGATCGAGGGCGCCGAAAACCTAATGTTCAACACTGCCGACGGGTCATTCAAAATTGAAAACGGCGGGATCCAGTCCGAGGACTGCGTGCTCTCGTCCAATATCATCGATGTGCATCTGAACGGCCGCATCGGCTTCGACTCCAAGCTCGCGCTCAGCGTCATCTCCCGCTTCACCTCCAGCATCATCAAAGAAACCTACGAAGTCGGCGGCCTAGCCCCCGCCCTCATGAACATCGCCGAGAAAAAAATCACGCCTTACCGCGTCTCCGGCACCCTCAAAGACCCCGTCTTCGCCCCTCAATCCTAGTGTTCGGTATCGTGCTCCCGCTTTGTCCGAGTAGATTTCTCTTCGCGGGAGCGCGGCGCCGCCAAGAGTGGCGGCTTGCTCTGCTGCGCCGCTGCGCGATCTAAAGGTCGCTACGCGGCGCAGGAGTCCTGCGAAGAGAAATCTACTCGGACAAAACGGGAACCTGAACCTTTTAGAAAAGGTGTTTTTTGAGGAACGCTTTCGTGGCGGAGAGGGCGCGGGCGCGGTGGCTGATCTGGTTTTTTTGGGCGGGGGTCATTTGGGCGAAGGTTTTTTTGGAGCCGGACGGGATGAAGACGGGGTCGAAGCCGAAGCCGTGAGCCCCCTTCATGGAGTCGGCGATACGGCCGCTGCAGATGCCTTTGAGGACTTTGATCTTTTTTCCGCGTTGATACAACGCAATGGTGGAGCAGAAAAAAGCGGAACGCTTTGAAGTGGCCTTGCCGGCGAGCAAGCGGAGTAATTTTTTATTGTTGTCGAGATAGTTGCAGCCGGGGCCGGCGAAGCGCGCTGAGTACACACCGGGCCGATTGTTTAGCGCGCGGACGCAGAGGCCTGAGTCATCGGCCAGTGTTAGGTGATCGGAGAGCTTCGAATACGCGCGCGCTTTTTTGCAAGCGTTGGCCTCAAACGTCCGCCCGTTTTCGATCACCTTCGGCGCGTTAGGAAAATCCGCCAGCGTCAGAACTTTGACTTTAAAATCCGCTAGGAGCCGCTCTAACTCTCGGGCCTTATCCTTGTTGGCGCTCCCGATCACAATCGCAAAAGACTTCACCTATTTGATCGCTTTTTTCTGCAATTGAACCAGCTCCTGAATTCCGGACTTAGCCAACGCGATAAGCTTTTTCATCGCGGCGTCGTCGAAGGGCTCGCGCTCCGCGGTGCCCTGCACTTCGATGAACTTGCCGGAGCCGGTCATGATGATATTCATGTCGACATCGGCCGTTGAATCCTCGGTGTAGCACAGGTCCAGGCACGGTACGCCGCCGACCACGCCCACGCTCACCGCGGCCACATGATCCCGAATGGGGTTTTCTTGAATAGCGCCGTCCTTGAGCAGCTTCTGCACCGCATGCGCCAACGCCACAAATCCGCCCGTGATGGCCGCGCAGCGCGTCCCGCCGTCGCCCGACATCACGTCGCAATCGATCAGGATCGTTCTCTCGCCGAGCTTGGCCATATCGACCACGCTACGCAAGCTGCGACCAATCAGCCGCTGAATCTCGGAACTCCGCCCGTCAATTTTTCCTTTAGAAATATCGCGCGGCACGCGGGTCGGACAGGACCGCGGCAGCATCGCGTACTCGGCCGTGACCCAACCCTTCCCCGCTCCCTTCATGAACGGCGGCACGCGATTCTCGACCGTCGCGGTGCTAAGCACCTCCGTCTCCCCCACCGTCACCAGACACGACCCCTCCGCATGCCGGTTGGCTCCCGCCTTCAGCCGCACCGGTCTCATCTCATTTGCCTTCCGCCCGTTCAATCGCTTCATCGCTTCCCCTATTCGTTCTGTTGAGCTAAGCAGTGGATTTATGAGACCCGTCGCAAAAGGCGCCGTTCTTGTGATTCAGTATAGGTGTTCGAGGGGGTTCCGACAACCCGCGGTCTCTTTATTTAAAAATGAACGGGACGAACCCCGCAGCTATCCAAACGATGGGAATACACGCCAAGTCAGCAAGCAGGCCGACATAGATCATATCCCGAAGGCGAATCAACTTGGATCCGTAGACCATCGCGTTGGCCGGCGTAGAAACCGGAAGCGTCAAACCCAGGCTCGTTCCAAATGTTGCGGCAAATGCCAGCGAAAGGCCCGCGATCTTATCCTGTCCGACCGCCGAAAGGACCAAAGGGATCATGACATTGGCCGCGGCCGTATTCGACGCAATGGTGCTGAACACCGCCGCCACGAGAACGGTGACCAGGATCAGAGGATAATAATTTCCTGAGGCCGGCGGCTGCAGCCAGGCACTGCCGAGAAAAGCGCCGAGGCCGGTATCAAATATGGCGCGGCCAAGCGCGATCCCTCCGCCAAAAAGCAGAACCGTCCCCCAATCGATGGCGAGCGTGTCCTTCCAGCGCAGAATTCGTTCGCCCCAAAACGCTCCGGACGGCAGAACAAAAAGGATCCCGGAGGCGAGGATACCGACAACCGCCGGCGGAAATCCAATCACCCAACACACCACGGCGCCGGCGAAGCAAAAAAAAGTGATGCGCTCGGCCATCGACCATGCTCCCGGCGGGTGGAAGGCCGCTTTTAAATTTTGGAGTTGTTTGGAGGCGCTTCGCGTGGGCGGGTGGAGCACAAAAATCACGATCAGGTAACGCACGACAAGAATCACCGCCGCCAGCGGAAGTCCGATCACCATCCATTTAAAAAATCCAACCTTCACCCCGAGAATGTCGCTCATGAAGGCCACTGCGATGAGATTGGGCGGGGTGCCTACCGGAGACGCCATTGCGCCGGCCGACGCCGCATACGGCAGAATGAGCAAAATCGCCGCCGCGTACCTGCGGTCTGACTTTTCGGCCATGCGGGCCAAGACCAGCGCCGCCGGCAGCAGCATAGCGACCGTCGTCGTGATGCTGAGCCACATGGCTAGACCCCATGCGACCAAGCCAAACGCCCACAGCGTGCGGTGCGAATCGCCTCCCACCCAGGGATGGACGATCAACGCGTGCGCCACACGGTTGTCGAGCCCGTGCCGGTGCATGGCGTGGGCAAGCAAAAAACTTCCGATAAATAAAAAAAGGACCGGATCCGTGAACGATTGCATCAAGACCGCTGTGGACATGGCGCCCGCCGCCAGGCAGAGCGCGCAGCCGAGAAGCGCGGTGACCCAAAGAGGGGCCGATTCCATGATCCAAAAAGAGACCACCAGAACCATGATGGCAAGCAATCGGTGGGCTTCCGCGGACAGGCTTGGAATGGGTATAAGCCAAACCAATACGGCCAACACAACCCCAAAAATACTTTGAAACTTGATGCGGGCTACCGGATGCTTCAAATTTTGCGCTTGTGGAAGGGAGTGAAAATTGTCTGTTCGTCTATTTTCGGGGAGTTGCGCATTGTTGCATTAGTATATGCGCTCAAAGGGCTTCCGACAACAAGACACTCAGTGGGTCTTGCGCCTACTATCGGCTATTATCGGCTGGTTGAGGCAGTTGTGGTATCCGAGTGGTATCCCAAACAGAGAAATGCCCCGGGCATTCGCTTTAGAGACGCTCGTTTTCTTAGAGTTGGTGGTGTTTAAGCACCAGTTTCATGCGCGCGATCAGCTTATCTTTGTCAAATGGCTTACACAGGTAGTCGTCCGCGCCGGCATCGAGACCCGCGAGCTCACTTTCTTTGTCCTGACGGGCGGTAAGTATCATGATCGGGATCGAGGCGGTCTCAAGATTTTTTTTGAGGATCGAGGTCGCCTCGAAGCCATTCATTTTTGGCATGGTGACGTCAGTGATGATGATATCCGGATGGTGCTTTAGCGCTTTTTCCACAAGTTCTTCGCCGTCCCTCGCCTTGATCACCTCATAGCCCGCCATCTCCAAGCGCGAAACAAGCACTTCGAGGATCCCTTCATCGTCCTCCGCGGCAAGCACACGGATGTTCGCACCTGGACGGCGCAATTGATGCATTCTTTCATCAATTTCCCAAACCTCCGCCACCCGCGCGAGTTCTTCGAGCGATGTGACACCCTGAGCGACTCTGCGCATCCCGGATTGGGCCAGTGATTTAAACCCGATTTTTCGGGCTTCTTTAAATAGCTCATCATCCGAGGCGCGCGCTGCGATGAGCGACCGCATCGCATCGTTGACCTCGAAGATCTCAAAAATCGCCGTTCGGCCGTAGAATCCTGTGAACCTGCATCTCCGGCACCCCTTGCCCGTATGGAATTTTTGAATCCCCAGCTCGTCGATATGCACGCGATACTTCTCCAGCAGCTTCGGGTCCGGAGCATGCTCGGTCTTGCATTCACCGCAAATGACCTTGACCAGCCGCTGAGCAACGACCAATACCACCGAGGAGGCCACCAAATAGGGTTCAAGACCGATATCAAAGAGCCGCGTGATGGAGGATGCGGCATTCTTCGTGTGCAGCGTCGAAAAAACAAGACGTCCGGTCAGCGCGGCCTGCGCCGCCATGTCCGCGGTCTCTTTATCGCGGATCTCGCCGATCAGAACAATATCAGGATCCTGTCTGAGGATACTGCGCAGACCACTGGCGAATGTGATGTTCTTGATCGGGTTTACCGGAATCTGCGAAAGTCCGTCGATCATGTACTCAACGGGATCCTCCAGCGTGACAATGTTCTTCTTGGATAACTTGAGATGATTCAACGCGGCGTACAGTGTCGAGGTCTTGCCGGAGCCTGTTGGTCCGGTGACAAGAATCATGCCGTTTGGCTTGGACAACGACCGCATAAAAAGCTCGAGCTCCGGAGGATCCAACCCGATGTCCTTGATCTGGATCTTCGCCTCCTTGAAGTCGAGAATGCGGATCACCGCCTTCTCGCCGTGGATAGTCGGCACGATCGATATCCGCAGATCCACATCGCGGCCGTCGGCGGAGATCCGAGCGCGGCCGTCCTGTGCCTGGCGGTGCTCGGCGATGTTAAGGTTTGACATGATCTTGATCCGCGAAATGATCTGAGGGTGAAGGGACTTGGCAAAAGTCGCGATCTCTTTCATTTCACCATCAATACGCTCGCGCACGACGAAGCCGCTCTCCTGCGCCTCCAGATGAATATCGCTCACGCGATTTTTTAGCGCGTCACTCAGAATGAAGCTGACCAGCTGCACGGCCGGCGAGTCATCATCCGCCAGTTGGTCGATCACGACTGTCGAGTCAAGTTGACCGCCGACGTCCGCGATCTCTCCCTCCGAAAGAGTGGCTATGTTCTTCAGAATCTCATAAATCTGGTCATTGGCCTGGTAATGTTCGTTGATGCACGCGCCGATCGCCGTTTTGGACGCAAGAATCGGTTGGATGGGATGCTCGGCAATCGTCTCAAGCTCTTCTTTAGAATTCAAATCTAACGGGTCACCCATCGCTACGACAAGCACCCGTCCTTCTAGCCTCAAAGGAAAAGCTCCGTACATTTTCGCGGTCTTGTATGACAGGAGCTTGAGTACAGCCGGATCCTTTTTTTCTTTATCAAGGTTATATGCGGAAATGCTGCAGGCGGTCGAATAGGACTTGAGATAGTCCTCCTCACTCAAAAATCCCATATCTATGAGGACTTCGTGAATGGGACGGCGGGCTCCGAGCCGCTTGTCCTCCGCATCACGGAGTTGTTCCCTGGTGATCCGCTTGTCTTTGAGAAGCGCTTCGGTGATGCTCACACCTGATCTTGCCGGATCAACCATGCTTTTAACGCGGTTCTGTCAGCCGTTTGATCGTGGCGATAAGCTCTAAATGATCATATGGTTTTTCAAAAAAAGCATCGGCACCGGCATCGAGCACGGCTTTTTTAAGCGCCGCATCTTTGGACCCGGTAAGGATCAGGATCGGAATCAAGTTGGTTCGCACCGATTGCCTGAGGTTGCGAAGAACCGAAAGCCCTCCACCGGCGGGCAGCATCAAGTCGAGGATGACCAAATTGGGCTTGAATTTGTGACATTCGCTGATGGCCATAATGGCGTCCGGCGCTGCCGCCACCTCATAACCCGCATCCTGGAGACGATGGCAGAGCACCATAGCGATATCCTGCTCGTCCTCTACGATCAATACCCTCTTCGGCATCAGCTGACTCCTTATATTATGGCGCGGGTGATCATTCTGCCGCGCGCCGCCGGTCCACGATCGGCAGTATAAAATAAAATATTGATCCTTTGCCCAACTCCGATTCAACATTTATTTTACCATTTAGCTGCGTGATGATTTCTTTGGAAATTGCCAAACCGAGTCCTGAGCCGCCTGTTTTGCGCTCATGCATAGATTTTACTTGGCTAAAGCTCTGAAAAAGCTTGGGGAGGTCTTCCGGCCGCATTCCACCCGCCTGATCGATCACGTCGACACGCACGAAGTTATCACCGGATGAAGTCCGCACCCGCACTTCCGTGCCCGGGGACGAGAACTTGATCGCATTACCGATAAGGTTGTAAAGGACTTGAACGATCCGGCTTTGGTCAGATTGGATCACGGGCAAATTCTCTTGGGTCTGATTGATCAGCCGCACTCCGGCGGCTTCCGCGTTCACCGCGAGACTTTCGGCCGCCTCCGCAACTGCCTCACCGATCCGCGTCGGGCCAATCATGAAGCTCATCGCTTTGGCTTCGAGCTTCTGGATATTGAGAAGATCATTGATCAGGGTCATAAGACGCTCGATATTTTTCATGATAAGGTCCGCAAATTTTTTCTGACGCTCGTTCAGCGGACCGGCGCTGCCGTCCTGGATAATAAGCGCGCCTTCCTTGATCACGGTGAGGGGGGTCCTTAGCTCATGGGAGATAATGTTCAAGAATTCGCTCTTGGCCTTCGCCAATTCAACGGCCTTGCGCTGTTCGATCACCTTCTCTTCGGCAAGTTTGCGATCGGTGATCGGCACGCGGATGGAGAGATACCGTTGAGGCTTCCCGTCAGATCCCATAAATGGCACAATCGTTCCATATACCCAGTAAACGGATCCGTCCTTGGCGCGGTTGCAAACCTCGTCTTGCCAGACCCGACCCGCGCCGATAGTGGCCCACATCTCCCGGAAGAAGGTTTTGGGATGATGGCCGGAATTCAAAACACGGTGATCTTTGCCTATGAGCTCCGCGCGGCTGTATCCGGATATTTGGCAAAAAAGATCGTTCACATAGGTGATTCGGCCCTGCGAGTCGGCTTCAGAAACGATCGCGATTTGGTTGAGTGCTTGTTCGTGAATGCTGAGCTGACGCGTGAGCTCCGCTCGCTTCGCCTCACTTTGCTTGATCGCATTGACCATATCGTTAAATCTGCGGGCGAGATCGCCGATTTCATCCCGTCCAAGGTCCGGCACAAGCTCGTCTTCCCTCCCCTCAATATGGGCGGATATGACGTTCTGTATCCGCGCCACACGATTGATCACCATTAAGCGCAGAGTGATCAATAGTGCCGCGGACAGAATAAATGCGATGATAAACGCCATGCCAAAAACGATCCGGGTCAACTCACCCGGGTCGATTTCTATTCCTGCTCCCGCAGGCCGACCCGCAAGATGCTGGCTAATATGCCAATCCGACCACAGCCTTCCGAGAAACATGCTCACGCCAAAAATAGCTGCTCCCACGAGGATCAGGCGTGACTGCAATGAGTGTATATTGAGAAGATTGCGAAGCTTCATTTCTACTGCCTTTCGATTAAAAACAGAGGCGCCGGTTTATCTCACACCCCAGATTTTGTGCTTGTGGGTAACGAGCATTTTTGGTTTGTCGTCTATTTGCGGGGAGTTTCGCATGGTTGCATTAGTATATGCGGTCAAAAGGGTTCCGACAACAAGACGCTAGTCGGGCCTTTCGTCTACCTGCGTCTACTATCGGCTGGTAGTGGCAGCGATGGTATCCCAGTGGTATCCCAAATCAGTGTTCAGCGCCGTCCAGGGATGTGCGGGTAAAGGTCTGGCACAAGATCCGACTGCCAGTATTGGTGACTGTCGATATCCATGATGGTGAGCTTACCGCTCCAACCGCCGCCGGTATCCACGGCCCAAACGTTGCAGGCGTGAACAGGCTTGAGCGTTTTATAACATTCGGTAGTCGTATGACCCACAAAGATGTCGTCCCATTTTCCGTAACGGTGGTCCGGCTTGTGTCTCGCGACCATCACGGCTTTGCTCAACAAATCCCTGTCCCACATCAAAAGCTCGGGGGATTGTTGGGTCATTTCCAAGTCGGGGTTAATTCCACCGTGAACGAATAATTTATTGTCCAATTCCATGAAAAGCGCGGCATCCTGCAATAGTTTTTTATGAGACCCCGGAACGCGCGCTCTGTCGCGCTGATAAGACTCCATCGTTGCCAGCCCGCCCTGGCTTGTCCAGATCTCCTCCATCCATCCGTCTTTCATCCACCGCAAGGTCCACTCGTCGTGATTACCTAAAATAAGTTTGAGATTCTTGATTCGCAACAGCTCGTCGATCACCTGACGAACTTCGGGCCAGCCGTCACAAAGATCTCCAAGCGAAATCAAAAGATCCCTTTCCGGATCAAATTTTGACCGTTCAAGGCACTGCACAAGCGCCTTGTGTCCGCCGTGAATATCGCCGATTACAAATCGTTTCATTTAGCTCCCCTTACCGCCACGGTCCGAGAGCTTTCCATTTGCCGTCAAAGCCCTTCTTCTGGGCAAGCGCTTTAACCGGCTTTTCAAGAAACGCTTCGATAAGTTTTGCAACTTCGCTTAGAGTAGCCGGAGCATGTTTTGCTTTAAGAATATTTAAAAATCCGCGCCATAGTTCTTGTTGGTCGGAGTTCGTTTCATAAATTGAATCAACAAAAAACGGCGGTTTATCCGGAAGCATGGTTTTGCGATGTGTGAACGTCTTATCAAGCGCTTTAACAAGACTTTCTCCTTCAAAATCAAATTGCCGGATCATGAGCCAAACGTCATAAAAGTCCTTCATTCGGCTGTTTAAAACCCCAAGCTTTACCATCGCCTCAAATTTTTCCGCAACAACGGTCTCCATCGGATATCCTTTAATTCTGGGCTTTGGAAGATCGAGGATTACGGGATAATCGATTATTTGAGGCTTGGGATAAATCGTATCCCCGAATCCGATATCAACCTGCATCCAAATACGCGACCGCTCAAGAAAACCCGTAAACTTTACACGAACGCCTTCGTATTCAGCGCCTTCTTTTATCTTTCTGACCTTGACCGTATCGGGATCAAAAAGCAGGCCATCGCCAGCAACCTGGGCCCGGCAGATCTCTTTCATGATACTTTCGGCTTTGGCTATCCGATTATCAAACTGTCCGAGAAGGTCGATATCCATCGTTGCGCGGCTTTCGCTCACCCGCCACACCGCAAACATGAGAGCGCCTTTTAGGATAAACCAATCCCTATATTCGGTTTGACCCAAACGATAGAGAAAGCGCTCCATCGCATAGTACTGAAGAATTTCGGAAAATGGCCGGCTCGTTTCTTTGCTTTTATTCGTCAGTCTTGCTTTAATTGATGCAGAAAGATTTTTAATTTCGTTTTCGTTTTTCATGAAAGGGTCTTAAGATACGGTTTGATTGATTTTTCTACGCGGCATATTTTTGCGTATCGCATAATATCGTTCGGTGAAATATGGTGCTCGGCAACCGCGGCTTTAAGTGCCTCTAGCCCGATATTCTCGCCTATTCTTAGTCGGAATTTAAAGCAGTCCGCTATCGTCTTGGCTAGAGAGTAAACACGAACTTTCCGCCCGTCTATCTCGTGTTCTTCAATGCCTGCTTCATACGCTTTTTTTGAAAAGTTATAATACCGAACCGGTGGATGATCGATTCGATTTGCCCAAGACCCCCTTGGAATCGCGAGATGAACCTCATGCGGGATTTGATCTGTGGCGCGATGAAATGAGAGCGCGGAGATAAGGCACACGACAGCACGGGGAGCTTTGATGGAGGCCACCACGAGATCGGGATTCGAGAGACCTTTCCCACTCGATAGCTTGTAGAGCCCTCGATTTACTTTTTCAACTTTACCCGAACGCTGAGAGGCCCTCAGAGGGGTCGCAAGCCCTGCTTTTCGGATCTCCGAATAAGAGGCGATGCCGTGTCTTTCCTTAAGAAAGTTCGTGAGGGTCGCGCTTTTCTTTGTTTTCATGATATCTATAATCCTATACACTTACTTAAAGAGTGTATAGGATTACGGCATGTTTTTCAAGAGGCGTTGAGCAAAACTTATACCGATTCTTTTCCACGAAGACTCTTCCTCAGAAATAGGACCTGTCTAATGACCTGTGATAGCAATTTTCTGTAACGGGCCCTGCTATCTTTAATTTCTTTGTATTTCCGTAATTCTGCCTCGGATAGTTTTCCTTTGTAGACAAACCTTACTTTTTTATCTTCTCTTGAAATAAGGTAATAGTAAGCGTGGCCTTTTATCTTCTTTTTTACAAGACTGCCCTTCGGAAGCTTGGCAAGCTCCCGCTCATAACCCTTCTGCATACGCAGGGAGCTGGAGAGCTCTTCCTTTAAAACGCCTTTGATGGGACCCATTTATCACCTCAATGTTTTATTGCCATACATTGTCTGGGTATTCTTCTATTGTATGGTAACTTCCTTGTAATTAAAGTTACCATACAATATCCGTATATTCAATATTTGTATGGTAACTAAAAACTAGGTGGGATTATCTCACACCCCAGATTTTGTGCATCTGGGGGATGACGCGGACATCTTTGAGCGAGGCGGAGGCGAGGGTGAAAAATTCTTTTTCGATCAACTGCATCGCGGGGACGCTCATGCCGGTCATCAGGCTCTCGGGTTGGAAAATAAACGGGATGCGCGGGTCGACTTCGGCAACGAGTTGGATGGAGCGTTCGATGTCGGCGCGAGATACCGCAGGTGTGATCACGGTTTTTACAAAAACTTTGGTGCGGCGGGCGATGGCCAGGAACTCGCGGTGTTCGTCCCAGTACGCGCGGTCACCGGTGCTGGTGGGGGGCTTCAAGTCCATCGCGACAATGTCGATCGAGCCGACCACCTGATCGAGGGCGCGCGGAAAAGTGCCGTTTGTTTCAAGATAAGTCGTCAGATTGCGGGCCTTGAGCTCCGGCAGGATGGCTTTGAGCGCGCCCAGATACATGAGAGGTTCGCCGCCGGTCAGACTCACCGAGTGGTGCTGTCCCTTCTCCCGCTCAAACACATCGATTTGGCGGACCACATCGGCGACGGGCACCGACTGATACATCCCCTTCTGCATCTTATCGAGCTCGTCGCAGTAATGGCAGTGCATGTTGCAGCGGCCGAAGCGAACGAAGATCTGCTTTTTGCCAAGGTATGGTCCTTCGCCCTGAATAGACGAAAAAATCTCCGAAATCTCCGTCATCACCGGCGCGGTTTGTTTCTGAATGTCGTTCTTCACGCGGCTTGGAACTCCTCGTCCAGCACCCGTTCCACGTACGGGATCGCCTGACCCAAAAATACTTCACCCAGTCGCTTAAAACTCGCCGCGTCGTCCGAAACGAAACATTTGAGCTGGGCGGCACGCTCCGATTCGGATGTCGATTGGGTAGCGGCTAGCCCAAGTTCTTTGAGTACAAATTTGGCTGAGAGCGCGGATTCCTCAGCCGGATCGATGAGCGCCACGTCCTCCGGCAGGACCTCACGAATGCGGTCGGCCAGGATCGGATAATGCGTGCAACCTAAGATCAGCGCGTCGATTTTTTCCTGCGCGAGAGGTTCAATATATTCGCGCACAACCGCGTCCACGATCGGGCCGGACCTGCGACCCTCCTCCACCAACGGCACAAACAGCGGACAGGCCTTACTGAACACCCTCGCGTCCGGCTCCAGCCCATAGATCGCCCGATCAAACGAACCGCTCGAAATCGTCGAGCGCGTGCCGATCACGCCGATGCGCTTGGTCTTGGACATCTTGACCGCCTTGCGCGCGGCCGGGTCGACCACGCCAAGAATGGGCAGGCCCGGAAATTCCGGCAAAACCGAATCCAGCGCCAGCGCTGACGCCGTATGACACGCGATCACGATCATCTTCACATCGTACTTTTTGAGGAAACGAATGATCTCACCCGAAAACCGGGTGATCGTTTCTTTAGACTTGGTTCCGTACGGAACGCGCGCGGTATCGCCGAAGTACACGATCGGCTCGTCCGGCAGATGGCGCAAAAAAGCCTTCACCACCGTGAGCCCGCCGAGCCCCGAATCAAATACGCCTATGGGTCGGTTCATGGGTTTTCTCAGGAGGCGCGCGAAAGAAGCAGTGTGTCGAGCTTTTCTTTAAGGACGGGGAGGATCGTGTCGTAGGTGTA
>JAGVCY010000021.1 GCA_020058965.1 Candidatus Omnitrophota bacterium
AAGAATTTTTGAGCTAAGCCTTTTAAAAACTTCTGACAAGAAAGTTATAACAACGTTTCCAAAGATTTCATTTTGACCAGGAGCTATGGACGGCCGTCCGCTCGCTTGTGAACGCGGCCAAGGAAGTCTGGGAGCAGCCGGACAACGGCATCTGGGAGTACCGGGGCGGTGTTCAGCATCACGTGTTTTCCAAGCTGATGAACTGGGTCGCGATGGACCGGGCCGGCCGTATCGCACGGATCATAGGAAAACAAGATTATGCGGACGATTGCTTCCGGCTTGCCGCGCAGATCAAGGAAGACATCCTTGCGAAGGGGTGGAACGAAAAAGTCCAGGCATTCACGATGGCCTATGGATCGTCCCACGCCGACGCGGCGGTCCTGCTCATGTTCCACTACGGCTTTTTGCCGAAGGAGGACCCGCGGATGGTGAAAACGGTCGACTTTTGTCATCGGGAACTGGTAAAAAATGGTTTTGCGATGCGTTACACCGCCGACGATGATTTTGGAAAGCCCGAAAACGCGTTTCTGATCTGCACTTTTTGGATGGTGAACGCCCTGTATTTGACCGACCGGTGCGATGAAGCGCGGGTGATGCTTGACCGGGCGGTGGGTTCGGTGAATTATCTGGGTTTGATGTCGGAGGGGCTGGAGCCCGGGACGGGACGTCAGACAGGTAATTTTCCTCAAGGGTATTCCCACATGGCCTTCATTCAATCCGCGTTGTTGCTCGAAACCGACTATCGGTGGGGACCCCCATCGGAGCCGGGGTTTGGTCCGATCGACCTATAGGAGGAATATTTTGTGAAAATAACACTCCGGCTCATATTTTATTTGGTGTCCGTCATAGCGGTCGCCGCCATCGGTTTTTCGTTTTGGCAGGCGCATCAGGAGGGGCTTCGACTTAAAAATGAACTGGAAAGAAGGGCGAGTGTTATCGCGGACAGCTTGAAGGAATCCATAGAGCCACTTCTGTCGAGAAATTCCCCGGAATCCATCAAGCGTATCGTTAACAAATTCTCAAATCGGGAACGGCTCATCGGTGTATCGGTTTGCGATCTTGAAGGAAATCTCTTGGCCGTCTCGGCGAATCTGGAGCTGTTTCTCAATGAATCCCCAAAGGCTTTGCAGGATAGTCTTCAAGAGGTGGCGCGGCTGAATTCGGAATACGGCGAATTTGTGGATTTTGGGGGAAGGCTGGTCCATATGTATTCCATTCCTCTTGCGGCAGATGAAAGCAGCATTCATGTGCTGACGCTTTTTCACGACCGGAGCTACATCACCGAAAGGGTCGGGAGAATATGGATCAATAGTTTTTGGCGTGCTTTGATCCAATCGCTCTTGGTCGGTCTGACCACGCTTGTCCTCATTTATTTAAGCGTCATGACTCCGATCAAAAGAACGACCGACTGGATCAGAAGGCTGCGCCGGGGCGAGCTGGTGGAGGAGATCGACCCGAGGCACAGGGTTCTTTTGGGACCCCTGGCCGGCGAAATATCCAAAATGGCCAAGAGCCTGGGGCTGGCGAGGATCGCCGCCGAAGAGGAGGCGCGGCTCAGACAGTCGTCCGAATCCTTGTGGACCGCCGAAAGGCTGAAGGAATTCGTCAAAGTGAAATTTGGAGATCGCCCTCTTTTTGCGGTCTCAAACCGCGAGCCTTACATGCATTTTAAGAAAGGCAAGGAGATCGAATGCATCGTTCCCGCCAGCGGCCTGGTGACGGCGATCGAGCCTGTTTTAAGAGCCTGCGGCGGCACCTGGATCGCCCAGGGCAGCGGCACGGCCGACCGCGAGACGGTCGACCGGCATGACAAGTTAAGAGTGCCCCCTGAAGAGCCTCAATATGTTTTGAGAAGGGTCTGGGTGACGAAGGAAGAGGAAAACGGGTTTTATCATGGATTCGCTAACGAGGGGTTGTGGCCGCTCTGCCATATTGCGCACACGAGGCCGATCTTTAGAGCCGGGGACTGGGCGCAGTACGAGGCTGTGAATAAAAAGTTTGCTGAGGCGGTTTTGGAGGAGTTGGAGGGTTCGAAGGAACCTTGCGTTCTGATCCAAGATTATCATTTTGCGCTTCTCCCTCGTCTCATCAAATCGAAGAGGCCCGATGCTCGGGTCGCCATCTTCTGGCACATTCCTTGGCCGAACCCCGAGTCCTTCGGGATTTGTCCCTGGCAGAAGGAAATCCTCGGTGGGATGCTCGGCGCGGACATCATCGGTTTTCACACCCAATTTCACTGCAACAACTTCATGGAAACGGTCGACAGGATTCTGGAATCCCGCATCGATTACGAGCATCTCACCGTTCACCAGGCAAACCACACGACCTGGGTGAAGTCTTTCCCCATCAGCATAAATTTTGCGGGAACGTCGAGTTCCAAGGCGGCCAATGACGAAAGCCGAGAATCTCTTTTGGCAAAATACGGCATTCAAGCCCGGTTCATGGGGGTGGGGGTGGATCGGCTGGATTACACAAAAGGCATCCTGGAGCGTTTTCGCGGCATCGAGAACTTTTTGGAATCCAACCCCTCCTACATCGGAAAATTCACATTTGTGGAACTGGGGGCTCCGAGCCGCACGGCGATCCCGAGGTATGCCGAGTTTGTCGCCGAAATAGAAAATGAGGCGCTGCGGATCAACGAACGGTTCAAGGCAAAAAACTGGCAGCCCATCCTTCTTCTAAAAAAACACCACAGCCATAAAGAAATACAACCGTTCTACAAAGCGGCGGATCTATGCCTCGTCACGTCTCTCCATGACGGGATGAACCTCGTGGCCAAGGAGTTCGTGTCGTCCAGGGACGACGAGGCGGGTGTTTTGATCTTAAGCAAATTCACCGGAGCCTCGAGAGAACTTTCCGATTCCTTGATCATCAACCCCTACGACGCGGTCGAAACCGCCGAGGCCATAAAAACGGCCCTGATGATGACCGCGGAGGAGCAGGGGGAAAGGATGCGATCCATGCGAGAGATCGTGAAGGAGCGGAATATCTACAAGTGGGCTTCAGATCTTGTCGGAGAACTCGCCCGGATAAGGCTGGTCAGGCCCGTATGAAAT
>JAGVCY010000020.1 GCA_020058965.1 Candidatus Omnitrophota bacterium
ACCAGATGGCCGTACATGTGCCTTTGTCTCCGGAAGCGCAGATCGAATGCCGCACGCTGATGCTCAGCGTGGCGAATATCTTTTCGCCGGCAAACGGCCGCCCGGTCGCGACTCCTTCGCAGGATATCGTGTTGGGATGCTATTACCTCACTAAGGGACGAAAAGGCGCGAAGGGTGAAGGCCATCGCTTCTCGTCATTTGATGAAGCCAACTACGCTTTTGAAGACGGAGCGGTTTCTTTGCACGCTCTGATTAAAGTACGCGTGAAGGGTGAGTTGATCGAAACCACGGTCGGACGGCTGCAATTCAACCAGGTGCTCCCTGAGGCCATGAGTTATGTAAATGAAGAGCTCAACAAGTCACGACTCAACAAGGTAATCGCCAACTGCTATAAGACCACCGGCCATCACCGTACGGTGCAATTGCTCGACCAGCTTAAAGAAATTGGATTCAAGGCCGCCACCCGTGCCGGAATCTCCATTTCGATCGATGACCTTCGCATTCCGAAGGTCAAGCAGGTAGTTGTTGCCAAAGCGCTGCAGGATGTTTCGCGTATTGACGAGCAGTACCGCCGCGGTGTTATCACCGACGGGGAACGCTACAACCAGGTGATCGATATTTGGACCCGCGCGACCGAAGATGTTGCCGAGAGCGTGTTCTCGGAACTCGATACCTTCAACCCCGTGTTCATGATGGCCGATTCTGGCGCCCGCGGTTCCAAGCAGCAGATTCGTCAGCTTTGCGGTATGCGTGGTTTGATGGCCAAACCATCAGGCGAAATTATCGAAAATCCGATTCGCGCCAATTTCCGCGAAGGTCTGACGATGTTGGAGTACTTCATTTCGACTCACGGAGCGCGTAAAGGTTTGGCGGATACGGCACTTAAGACCGCCGACTCCGGTTATCTGACCCGTCGTCTGGTGGATGTCGCTCAGGATGTGATCGTCACCAAGGATGATTGCGGAACCCTGAACGGTATTTATGCGGAAGCGATCGTGGAAGGGGACGATATCATCGTTTCTCTGAGCGAGCGCATCACCGGTCGTGTCGCGTTGACGAATATCGTGAACCATGTCACGGACGAAATGATCGTCGAAGCCGGCCACGAAATCACCGAAGACAGCGCCAAGAAGATCGAAGAAGCAGGATTTGAAAAAATTCGCGTTCGCTCAACTTTATTGTGCGAACTTGATTATGGCTGCTGCGCGAAGTGCTATGGCCGTAACCTGGCCACCGGTCGTATGGTGGAGCTTGGCGAAGCAGTCGGTATCATTGGCGCGCAGTCTATCGGCGAGCCTGGCACCCAGCTGACCATGCGTACCTTCCACATCGGAGGTACCGCGTCCCGAACGGTTGCTCAGTCATCCATCACGGTCCGGAATGGTGGAACGATCAAGTATCACAATATCCGCTCCGCCAAGGTGCGCGGGGATCAGTACATTGTTTTGAATCGCAATGGTCAAGTATCGATCCATCAGGACGACGGCCGCGAAATCGAGCGACATGTCATTCCCCATAGCGGTATTCTTAAAGTGGCGGATGGCGGAACGGTTGCCAAGGGTCAGGTTTTTGTTGAGTGGGACCCGTACACCTCCTCGATCATTTCAGAAGTCGAAGGTGTCGTTCGGTATGAGGATGTCATTGAAGATATCACCATGCGCAAGGAAATGGATCAAACGACCGGTAAGGAAGAGCGCGTCATCATCGATTACAAGGGCGATTATCACCCCCAGGTCATCATTTATAACGACAAGAACGAAGTGCTTGGTTTTTATCCGATTCCTACGCACGCGCACATCGTGGTGCGGGACGGGGATAAGGTCGCGGCGGGAAGTATTGTTGCCAAGACACCCCGCAAGCAGACCAAGACCAAGGACATCACCGGCGGTTTGCCGCGTGTCGCGGAACTCTTTGAAGCCCGCAAGCCCAAAGAGCCGGCGATCATTTCGGAAATCGAAGGTATTGTGGAATTTGGTCAGACCCGCAAGGGCGTTCGGCGCGTCATCGTGCGCAATGTCAAAACGGGCTTGAAAAAGGAATACAACATTCCTCATGGTAAGCACCTGAATGTTTATAAGGGTGACGCCGTTAATGCCGGCGAACAGTTGGTCGACGGGCCGGTGGTGCTTCAGGATATTTTGAAGATCAGCGGTGAGCGCAAACTTCAGGAATATCTCGTGAATGAGATTCAGGAAGTGTACCGTCTGCAGGGCGTGACCATCAATGACAAGCACATCGAAGTCATTGTGCGTCAGATGCTGCGCCGTGTGAAGGTCGATGAGACTGCGGATTCTCCGTTCCTGGTGGGTGCTCAGGTGGATCGATCCCTGTTCAACCGCACCAATGACGAGCTGCGTAAAAAAGGTAAAAAGCCCGCGGTCGCGCACGCGATCATTCTGGGCATCACCAAGGCGTCGCTTTCAACCGACAGCTTTATTTCTGCCGCCAGCTTCCAGGAAACCACCAAGGTTCTCACGGAAGCGGCATCAAGCGGAAAGACCGATGTGCTTCGCGGTTTAAAAGAAAACGTCATCATGGGTCACTTGATTCCCGCGGGAACAGGATTCCAGGGGCAGAAACGAAACGAAATCGTCCGCCAAGTTCAAGAACAAGTGGCGGCCACCCGAACCAAGTTGGAAGAAGCCAAGGCGGTTTTGGACGGTCGTCCAGAAGCAGAAGGACAGGAAGAAGACAAAAACGATGCCAACGATTAATCAGCTGATCCGCCTGGGGCGGCAAAAAATAGTTTCCAAGACCAAGTCGCCGGCGCTCGAAAACGCGCCTCAGCGGAAGGGCGTGTGCCTTCAGGTCAAAACTCAAACTCCTAAAAAGCCCAATTCCGCGCTCCGCAAGGTGGCGCGAGTTCGGTTGACTAATGGATTTGAAGTGACCGCGTATATTCCGGGCGAAGGACATAATCTTCAGGAGCATTCGATCGTTACCATCCGCGGAGGCCGCGTGAAGGATCTTCCCGGCGTCCGTTATCACATCATCCGCGGCATGTTGGATACGGCGGGTGTTGCCAACCGCCGCCGCAGCCGATCCAAATACGGCGCGAAGCGGCCGAAGCAAGGCGGTAAGTAACCATGAGAAGAAGAACAGCAGATAAGCGGCAAATCAATCCGGATCCCAAATTTAAGAGCGTTCTGATATCCAAGTTCGTCAATATGATCATGGAGCGCGGCAAAAAGTCGACCGCCGAACGGATTATGTACGACGCGATGGATTTGGTGACGCAAAAAGTCGAAAACGTCAACGCGGTGAGCATCATCGAAAAAGCATTGGCGAATGCGCGCCCGCTGCTTCAGCTGAAGTCCCGTCGTGTTGGTGGAGCGACCTATCAAATTCCGTGCGAAGTTAAGGAAGACAAGGGTATCACGATCGTCATGCGCTGGATCCGTGACGCTGCCCGCGCCCGCAAGGGACGGAGCATGCAGGAACGGTTGGCCGAAGAGCTCAAGGACGCCTACAATGGGCAGGGCACTGCGGTCAAAAAACGCGATGAAGTTCACAAGATGGCCGAGGCGAATCGCGCTTTCAGTCATTATAAGTGGTAACCTTCTCACTGGCGTCGAGGTATTCGGCGTCGTCGGGCGTTACGACCAAAAAATAAATAAATAGGCCGTTGCTTTTTGGCGGTCTGCATGTTATACTTTTCGCTCTTTAGCCCTATTTTATGGGTATTTTGTATTTGATTCTCTATTAAATAAAGAACGGTTTTAACTCTTATGTCATCTGAATATCCTCTTGACCGCGTGCGCAACATTGGTATTTGCGCTCATATCGACGCCGGTAAAACGACGACGACAGAACGCGTTTTATATTACACAGGCAAAGTTCATAAAATTGGTGAAGTGCATGAAGGCACGGCGACTATGGATTGGATGGAGCAGGAGCAGGAACGCGGAATTACTATCACATCCGCTGCGACCACTTGTTTTTGGTTGAATCATCGCATCAACATCATTGACACGCCGGGCCATGTGGATTTTACGATCGAAGTTGAACGCTCGTTGAAGGTGTTGGACGGGGCTTGTGTCGTATTTTGCGGTGTCGGAGGCGTGGAGCCTCAGTCGGAAACTGTTTGGCGTCAAGCGGATCGGTACAAGGTTGCCCGTATTTGTTTTGTGAATAAGATGGATCGCACAGGAGCGGACTTCGAAATGGTTCTCGGACAGATCCGCGAGAGCTTGGGTGCAAAAGCCGCTCCCATTTTCCTCCCGCTTGGCCGCGAAGAAAAGCTCAAGGGTATGATCGATGTCATCGAACAAAAAGCCATCGTGTACGCGGGTGACGATTTGGGCGCCACGTTCGAAATCACCGACATTCCTGCGGACGAAGTCGATCGCGCCAAAAAAGCTAAGGCAGATCTTATCGAAACCGTTTCCGAAGCAGACGATGACCTTATGGAACTTTTTATCAACGGTAAGCTCCCGACCAACGATCAGCTTCGCGCGTCTATCCGTAAGGCGACGATCGCCAATAAGTTTATTCCGGTTTTGGGGGGCTCTTCCTTTAAAAATAAGGGTGTTCAATTTTTGTTGAACTCCGTAGTCGCTTACCTGCCTTCGCCCGAAGATATGCCTCCGGTCAAAGGACACAAACAGGGAACCGAAGAAGAAATCACACGCAAACCGCTTGAAACCGAGCCACTTGCCGCTTTGGCCTTCAAAATCGCTTCTGATCCCTTCGTGGGCAAGCTGACCTACGTGCGCGTCTACTCGGGAGTGCTCGAAGCGGGTTCTTATGTGCTCAACTCCACCAAGGATGTCAAGGAGCGGGTCGGTAAGCTCGTGCGCATGCACGCCAACAAGCAGGAAATCATCACCAAGATCGGAGCGGGCGACATCGGCGCGGTCGTTGGATTTAAGAAGTCTGAAACGGGCGACACCATCACCTCGGAAGACAATGCCGTCATTCTCGAGCGGATGCATTTTCCTGAGCCGGTTATTTCGATGGCCATCGAACCGAATTCTAAAGTGGACCAAGAGCGTCTGGGCGTGGCCCTGGGACGCCTCCGCGAAGAAGACCCAACATTCCATGTGAAATACGATCCCGCCACTGGCGAGACCATCATTAGCGGAATGGGTGAACTGCATTTGGAAATTCTTGTCGACCGCATGAAGCGGGAATTCAATGTCGAGGCCAACACCGGCAAGCCTCAGGTCGCATACAAAGAAACCATCACGAAGTCAAGTGAAGCGGTCGGTAAGCACATTCAGCAGTCTGGTGGTCGCGGTCAGTACGGTCATGTTGTTTTGACTCTGGAACCCGGCGAGCCGGGCTCGGGCGTTGTTTTTGAAAGCAAGATCGTCGGCGGAACCATCCCGCGCGAATACATTCCGGCCGTCGAAGACGGCGTTGATGAGGCCGTCCTAAGCGGCGTATTGGCCGGATATCCTGTCACGGATGTAAAAGTAAGCCTGATCGACGGTTCTTTCCACACCGTCGACTCGTCTGAAATGGCGTTTAAGATGGCCGGCATCCTTGGTTTTAAGGAAGGCATGCGGCAAGGAAGCCCGATTTTATTGGAGCCGATCATGAGAGTGGAAGTCACGACTCCCGATGATTACGTCGGTCCCGTCATCGGCAATTTGAGTTCCCGTCGCGCCAAGATGGGCGAACAGGCGCAAAAAGGAAATGTGAAGGCCATCAATTGTCATGTCCCTCTTTCCGAAATGTTTGGCTATGCTACTGCGGTGCGTAGTTTGACCCAGGGGCGCGCGTCGTACATGATGGAGCCTGCGTATTATCAAGAGGTTCCGAAAGCCGTCGCGGAAAAAGTCGTGAAGGGTGCCGAAGGAAATCTTAAACCAGCTAGAACCAGTCGGTAACCGACTAAGCAGGAGCGCGCAAGACCATGGCAAAAGAAAAATTCGAACGCAATAAAACGCATGTCAACATCGGGACCATCGGTCATGTCGATCATGGCAAGACTACGCTCACCAGCGCCATCACC
>JAGVCY010000059.1 GCA_020058965.1 Candidatus Omnitrophota bacterium
GGTGCGTGATGTTCCACTCATCGGGGGTATAAAAATACCGGACTTCCGCCGCGTTCAAGACCGCTGCGGCCGGCGGCACGTTGTTTTTTAAATAGTCAAAACCTTTGAAGGATCTCTCATGCTCCCGGAGCCACTGCTCCGCGGACACGCGTCCCGCGACCACGCCCCATGCGTCCCGGGTGCGGTGCACAAAAACACCGAAGTGCAGTCCGATCAGACAGATCGCCAACGCGGACGCTGTCCAGCGCGCCAACCGGCCGCCGGACCTCGCGCGCTCAAGACCCGCAGCCGCACCGATCGCCAAAAACGGTGCGACCGCGATAAAAAAACGCATATGCTGGGATTGCGTGAACAGAAAGGTCATGAACCCCCAGGCAAAAAATGCCAGACAAAACGATTCAGTCCTCGGCTTGCGCCAAAACACGACCAGCGCAGGGATGAAGACCAGGAAAGCGGCTCCAACCGTCTGACCGCCAAAGGCATTGGGATACATCGTCGTATTCCACGGAAAAAGCAGGTAAGCTCCCAGGCCCTTACCCATACCCACCCCTTCGTCCATGGCGATCTCAGTGCCGTTGCCGCCGAAAAGGCTCGGGAACAGCGGAAAAACGGGGTTACCCGCCAGGATCCAACTGCGCAGGTACCAGCCGCCGCCGACCAGCACCGCCGGCAGCAGGAAGAGGGCGATCTTCTTAAGATCTCCGCGCGCCTTCCAGACCACGATCGGAAACAAAACCCCGATGCATCCCAAGCCTAAGAATTTTGTGCCCAACGCGGCACCACACAGGACGCCTGAGAGCGCGTAGGCTCCCGCGCCTCCTGGCGGAGTCCCGGCGATCAACAGCGCATACACCGCCGTGAAGACAAAAAAGGCCAAACTTAGATCGACGTACGGATAGGGTGCCTGCGCGAACACCATCGGCGTAAAAATAAAGAAACACGCAGCCCACACGGCCGTTTTCGGACCTATAAACCGCCGGGTACACAGATAGACCGCCGCCGCTGTCAACGGGTAAAAAATAAAATGAAACAACTGCGCCAATGCGGTCCCCTGAAACAGCAGACCGGCCATGAACAGCATTTCGGTCTGCAACGGCCAGAGCGATTCGCGCGTCAGCGGCAAAAACTGCATACTTCCCAAGCGCAAGAATTCTTTAGGCAGGTAGAGGTGGTAGGCGAGCGCGTCCACGCCTGAGCATGGTTCAAGCGTTTTGATGAGGTCGAGCACGAACACTGCGGCGATCAACGCGGCCAGCCCGATCTCCCAGGCAGCGGCCGAATGGCGTTCCCGTGGCGGTGCCGGATCGTTTTCCTTGAAGGACACGCCGCGCAGCAGATTCGGCAGGAGGAACAACCCGATGAACAAACTGCCCACAGCCGGCCTCGTCAGCCATCCAAGCACGCCCAACCCAAACATCCCCAACCCTTCCAGCGTGAGGCCCAACGCGACCGAAAACAAAACCCCCTCGCCCCGCGTCAAATCCCGGACACGCAGCGCGCCCAGAACCACGCGGCCGGAACGGAGCGCCGCCGCGAGCGCTGCCCCGAGATACACGACTGCAATCAGTGACACCCAGGGTCCGGCTCCGATGTACGGCACGTCAGATCTTTCCTTGAACTTTAGGCAGGATCACGAGTAGCAGGTAGCCGATAAATACGACGATCATCCAACAGGCTAGAAGGGTTTCGAGAATCCTGCGAAGATTCATGCCTGCGCCTCTTTAAAAGTGATTTCCATAGCCGCACATTATAACCCAAACCTAGACCTGGCGCGGTCGGGATCCCTCGTCAGCGTTTGATGGCTTTGACGACCGCCAGAAGCGCAAAGCGGTCGGGCAGCGCCCGGGCCATACGGTAACGGATCAGCCAGGGCAGGCGGCTCAATAGGTAGTTCACACACTGGACGGCTTTGCGGATCCAGGAAGGGTTGGATCGAATATCGCTCAGGATGGCATCCGGCATCGAATATGCGGGCACATAATCGATCCATTCAACGGCAAAACCGCATTTTTTTAAATCCGAGATCAGTTCGCCCGGGTAATAGCGGCGCACATGGTGCACTCCATCGGCCCGCATGTTCGGTTGTCCGATGTACAGAATGCCCCCCGGCTTCAGGACATGATGGATTTCGGCCAGCGTCCGCAACGGCGCATGCAAATGCTCAAGCACTTCAAACAAAAAAGCCGCCGCGTAGGTGTTCTCGGCGATCGGAAAACGCTTCTCAATATCACCGCGGACCGTTCCGAATCCGGCCGCGCGTGCCGCGGCCAGTCCCGAGTCACTGATATCGAGAAGATCCGCATTCCGAATACCGAGGTATTGGAGCAGCTGCCCGTTTCCTCCGGCGACATCGAGCACCCGTTCCGCAGGACTCACGATCAACCGATGACGGATTCGGGCGTAGAGCCGATCGTAGTAACCCCGCTGGATCCGGGATTCCTTCTCCCCGACCCAATAATTCTTGTAATACGCCTCCGTGTCCAGTGTCATGGCTTTATTCCCCGCTTCGCAAATACCATGCGAACCGCCGAAACGGCCCACAAAATTAAAATCAAAAAACACCCGAAACCCGAAATGACCGCCGGCCATGCAGAGCGGAATGGCCGATACCGAAGGTGAATTTTTTGAACAACTTCCTTCGGCTCCAGCACTGCACCCATAAACGCATGATTCACGCGGATAGTCCGCAAGGGATGTCCGTCCGCTTCGACCGTCCATCCCGGGTAAAAGGAATTGCGGACCCACAACAGTCCGCCTCGATCCGCCCGCGCCTCTAACTCCCAAAAGTCATCACCCGCAGCAATCACCCGAACCACTCCCGCCGGACCGGGCTGGGATGCGCCGGGCACGACCAACTCACCCACAACCGCCTGACGCACCGCATCAAATTGTGCGCTCTTCATGAATTCAAGCCTCGCTTCAATCCCGGGCAGAACCGTCCAATCCGTGTACAGAAGCGCATCCGGAAGCGCGCGGTCATTCCGGTAGAAAAATTCGGTTTCCGTTCCGCCGGACGGTTCAAACCCTTCGAACGGCAACATCTCAGCCGAACGGATCCAACGAACGCCAATCAGATCCAAAAGTGCCCGCTCCCGCTTCCACACAACACGATCTGACTCCGGCCGGCCGAGGGAGCCGTCCGAAAGACCCAGATCATATGTCAGCTGATAATAGGGCTTGAGCAGCAGCGGTGAATACCCGCCCGCCATCGGCAACCCATAATACATTCCAGCGTTCGGCGGCAACTGCTCGGGATCACTGGCTGACGTGAATTCTGCCCAGCGCCCTCCGCCGTCTCGTGCCGCGCCTATCAGCCGTGTGAGTTCCACGCTCGGCTTCAGCGACTGAACCGAAATGGCGTTCCCGACAAATCCAGTGCTCCACATCCGGCAAAAGAGCGTCAAGTCCGCAAACAGAATAAGCGCCGCCAGTAACGCAAGCACCCGCCGGTTAATTCCACCACGACTTATCAGCACCACGAGCAAAAATGCAGCGCAAGCCCAGACCGCTTGTATCCACACACCGTCGTTCCGATACGAAACGGCCTGGATCAAGAGATCGCGGAGCACATCCATCCTCTTCAGGTATTCGTCAGCGGGATGGGCCAATTCCGCTTTTTCAATCAAAAGTTGGGCAACGCTCCGTAGCTTGATCTTATCCCAAAACGGTGCGATCACCGCCAACGCCGCCTGCGCCGCCGCAGGCCCCGTTAGAATCACGCCGAACAGCACGCCCGATCGACGTACCCATTTCTGCAAATCGGCCCCGCGCAAATGCAACTCCGCAATTCCGTGCCAACCCTGCGCGGCAAGCATGGAGAGGGGCAAAATCGCAAAAAACAAAAACTTAGACGGATTCCGAAGCGCCGTCATGCCCATCATTTCTATCGCGGCGCGGTAAATCGGATTATATTTTCCGAGCGCCAAAAGCGCGAACACCCCCGCCAAAATGAGGTGTCGAACAC
>JAGVCY010000250.1 GCA_020058965.1 Candidatus Omnitrophota bacterium
CCTACGCCCCGCAAAGATCAAAAACGGCACGACGGTTTCGATCCCGAGCGTGAACAGCGCGCATGCTTTATGAAAAACTTCCGGCAGCTGCTGCGCCCACCAGCCCAACAGATTCGGGAAGGGACAATTTTCGTAATAGTCCACAAGCGCGGTGAGCGAACGCCAGGATTCGTCGCCGCTTCTCAACTTGACGATGCCCGACTCCAGCATGAGCTTAAACAAAAACCAGGCGTGCGCCGCCCAGACCAGCCTGCTCACCGGCCGGTCGGACGCCATTCCAGGTCGTACCCCCGCCGGCGCGAGAAACACCGCCAAAAACGCCAATTCGATCATGAAGTTATCAAACTGAAAGCCCGAAAAGTTCCGGGCGACCGACGCGTACGACAAATAAAAAACCCAGGCGGCCAGCGCAGCTAAACGCGGAATGAGATTCAACATCAAAAGCGCCGAAGCGGCCGCGCCCCCGATCATAAGCGCCGTCAGCGCGGCATCTCCCGTCCCCAACCAGCACAGTGACGGCACTTCCAAATATTTCCGTATCCCCGGCAGCTGCTGCCCCGCCGCCGCGATCACTTCCGAGGCGGGAAGGATGCCTTTAGGCCCGATCAGCCCGCGGATTTGAAGTCCGATGGAAATAAATTGTGAGAGAAGTCCCGCGCCGAGTATCCTGAGATAGATCCAACGAGAAAATACAAATGAAGGCGATTTTTTGGATAGATCCATGCTTTCAATTATAACCCTGAGCCTCACCCTGAATGACAATCTTTGGGCCGAAGCTTATAATGCCCCTTCATGAAAGCACTTGTCATCGGATTTGGAAAAATGGGTATGCTGCACGCGGCGACTTTGCGGATGATGCCCGATATTTCGGAAGTCATCATCGCCGAAACATCACCCTTGATCCACCGCGTGATCCGAACTTTTGCGCCCGACGCTCATATCGTAACGGATTACCGCGAGGCCTTTGACGATGCGGCGGTTCAGTGCGCTGTCATCGCGACACCCACCGCCTCTCATGCGCCGATCTTCCAAACCCTGGCCCCCCGCCTTCAGTCGATATTTGTTGAAAAACCTTTTGCGGCCGGTTTGGCCGATGCAACTTCCGCGATCAGCGCTCTTCCGCCCAAAGGCTCCTCCGCGGTCATGGTGGGACATTGTCTGCGCTACTCGCCGATCTTTGTTGAGGCCAAGCGTCTGATCGACGCGGGTGTCGTCGGAGAATTGACCGGATTCCAAGCGACTGTTTTTTCATCGGATGTGTTGAAGCCCGCCCGCAGCTGGAGATTTAAGGGAGCCGCGGCCGGCGGCGGAGTGCTGTTGGACTTGGGAAGCCATCTGGTCGATATGACGCGTTATTTCTTTGGAACGCCGGACCGGCTGACGGGCCGCATCCGCGCCATCGTCTCGCAGGATACCGAAGACGCGTTTGAATCGGAGTGGTTTTATCCGAATTTTTCAGGAAAGCTTGAAGGGTCGTGGTCCAAGCCGGATTGTCGCAAAGCGACGCTTCAAATCCGCGTGATGGGCCGGCAAGGGCAAATGACGGTGACGGACGATGCGGTCGAAGTTCAGATCGACTCGCCCGCCGCGGGACTGCCGGCCGGCAAAACCCGGCTCCCCATCACCGCGCTCGAAGGACCGACCGCTTTTGAGCTGGCCGGACCGCTCTACACGCATCAGATGGAAGCATGGCTTCGCGCGGTCAATGGCGCAACCCTCCGCGCCAACACGCTTGAGGAAAATCTCATCAACCTCGACCTCATCGACCACATCCGAAATTCCTCCGGGCAGTCCGTCCGCCCGGCGGTGACCGTATGACGCCACTTCCCCTCGACCCCTTCATCCTGGGTGACAACGCTTTTCTCGGCGTCAATCATCGCTCGCGGCAAGAGGGTGACGAACGTGCGCGCCGCTTCGCCGATCCGCGCGAGGTCGCTCAAGTCTGCCTGCTGGCGCGGAAATACGGCGCGGGCGGGCTGATGCTGTCCTCGCACGCGCGCGCCGGAGAGTTTTTGAACGCGATCCGCGCCGAGCCCGGATTAAAAGATTTTAGAATTTACCCCAACATTCCCTACATCATGAAATATGTCCAAAAGTCGACCCAGTCCGGTGTTTCGGGATTATTGAACGAGATTTTTTCGGCCGGATCCTGGCATCGCCAGTTCGCGACGCTCGCGCGCGGGGGCATCGCCTATCTTCAAAAAGATTTTAGATCCTTATTGGCCGCGGCGGTCGATCTGGAGCTAGCGCCGTATCGGCGACACCCTCTTCCGGCGGTTTTTTTGCACAACGGGTTGGCGGATCTCGCCTTGGGACTTGGCTGGACGGATGTGTTCCGTTTTTGGGATGAGCTCATCCGGCGCAAATACCGGGCTGAGCCGGGATTCGGCACCGCCAACCTGCCGCGCATGGCCGAAGCGCTCGCCCGCTCCGGGTTAAAAAAACCGCTGATCATGGCGCCGTTCAGCGCCGCGGGCTTTCACATGAACCCTTCTCAGGCCGACTGCGAAGCGGCGGTTCAAACCGGAAGTTTTTCACTTTTGGCGATGAATATTCTGGCATCCGGATCCATCGCGCCGGAGAAGGCGTTTGAGTATGTCGCGCGATTTCCCACAGTCAAAAACTTCGTCGTCGGAGCGACGAGCGAAGCCCATCTCGCCCAAAACGCCGCGCTATTAAAAAATTATTTAGTAGGCGTCAAAATCGATCAGCGAAAATAGCGTGTGACGGCGGTCCAGCGACCTGCCCGCGTCCTTTAAATCCTTGAATATTACATGCAGAGGTGACGGCCGCCATTTGACCGGAATCGGCACGCGGCCGAGCGGACGAAACACCCGTCGCGGGTCGAGCCCGGCCCACACACGAAGCGGGCTCATGGTTCGGACCGGCGGAAGCGGCTGATTCATTGAAGCGGTCTTCACGCGGCCCAAATCGGCATGAATGCCCAGCGGACCCGCGGGACAAAAAATGATCGTGTCAGCTCCGGATCGGGTTCCGCGATAATGATTACCGGGCTGGCCGAGCCGCCAAGCGATACTCCCGGTCGACCAGATCCTCTCAAAACGAACTTCAGGTTCGCGGTTGGGGTCAACGGGCGGCGTTCCTAACCCCGCCCATACTTCCATCGGTCCCACGGCCTGAAATTTAAATACTTTCCAAAAAAGCGGCGCGCTCATCGCATTGGCGACCCCAACCACAAACCATCGTCCTTCGTCGCTCGCGCGGCCATAAGTGGCCCGGGCCAGTTTTTGAAAAAAACCTTTTCCTCTAAACGAAGGGTGCACGGCCGTATTGAGCGACAAAACGCCCCGTGCTTCAATTCCGTCGAACATTGAACGAAGCGGTTGCACCGCATAATGCCCGACAACCCGGCCTTCGCTCACCGCGTTGTATCCAATGGCCGCGCCGTCGGGATTGCGGTTGTAAGCCCAATCTAAATATTCGGGAGTCAGATGAGCCGCCTGAGGCCACACGATCTTAAAAAGCCCTGCGAGTGCCGTCAGTCCGTCCGGACTCAGATCCAGCGGAACCAGATCAATTTCAGCCGTCATGCCGTTCTTAGCCGCCCGCGAACAAACTCGCCATAAGGCATCGTGGTCACACCTTCGAGAAAATATTTAAATTTATCGAGCATCCCCGCCCGCCCAAAATACATGAGCTTGTTAAAAAAATAGTTTTTGTGGATGCCCGGGTGCATGAACCGCTCCTGCTCCGTATCCACATCATAGGGATGAAAATATCCGCCGATCGGAGCGGTGCCGGATAACGCAGCGTGCCGCCGCGTCAGCCGCTCGATCACCCAAAGAGGCAATGCTCTAAAATAAACGCCGCCCGCGAACGGAAC
>JAGVCY010000191.1 GCA_020058965.1 Candidatus Omnitrophota bacterium
CATTCCTATATCGGTGATATTTCGAACGCGGAGCTTGCGGCCATGCACAAGACCGGCCGCTTCAAGGCCGGCGGCTACGATCTGGTGTGCGAGGCAGATTGCCTGATTATCTGCGTGCCGACACCGCTGAGCAAAACTAAGGATCCCGACCTTTCCTATATTTTGGACGCAGTTCTGCGCATGGGACCCAAGCTTCGGGTCGGCCAGCTCGTCGTTTTGGAAAGCACGACCTATCCCGGAACGACCGATGAAGCGATCGCTCCCCGCATCGAAGAGCTCACCGGGCTCAAGGTCGGCAGGGACATTCATCTCGGTTTTTCCCCAGAACGGGTGGACCCCGCCAATAAGCGCTTTAAAATATCTCAGATACCCAAAGTCGTGAGCGGTATCGACGAAGCGTCGCTCAGGCTGACCCAGGCGCTGTACGGTTCCGTGTTCGAGCGCATCGTGCCCGTATCCTCCACCCGCGCGGCGGAAATGGTCAAGCTGCTCGAAAACACCTTTAGATCCATCAATATTGCGCTCATCAACGAAATGGCGATTATCTGCGACACGCTCGGCATCGATGTCTGGGAAGTGATCGACGCGGCATCCACCAAGCCGTTCGGCTTCATGCCGTTTTATCCGGGGCCCGGGATCGGTGGGCATTGCATCAACATTGATTCGATGTACCTGGCGTGGAAGGTGCGCTTGCACGGCTATGAGCCGCGCCTGATCGAATTGGCGCAGACGATCAACGACGCGATGCCGCAGGTGATCGTGGAACGGATGGGACGGATCCTGAATGATCGGTCGCGATCCATCCGCGGCTCGAAGATCCTGACGCTCGGAGTCGCTTACAAAAAAAATGTCCGCGACACGCGGGAATCACCGTCGCTCACCATCATTGAGGATCTCGTGGCTCGCGGCGCAAAAGTCGAATATCATGATCCGCATGTGCCGGAACTTAAGATCGGCTCGCGTGTCCTGCGCTCGGTGCGTTTGGACACCGCGCGGCTCAAGGCCTACGACCTGATCGCGATTTTGACGGACCATGAAGCGGTGGATTATGCCCGAGTCGCCGCCGCCGGCACGCCTGTGTTTGACGCGCGCAACGCGACCAAGGCTATCCGAAAACCGCACATTCATCGGTTGTAAAAAGATTTAGCTCAGAAAGCATTCATGGCAAACAAGCAGATATTGGTGACGGGTGGAGCCGGATGCATCGGGTCGAATATCGTTGAGGAACTGGTTCGTCGGGGCAAGCCGGTTGTGGTGCTCGATAATTTTTCGGCCGGATTGATGCAGAATCTCAAGCCCTTCATGTCCAAAATCAAGTTGATTCGCGGAGATATTCGGGATGCCAAGGCGGCGGATCGCGCCATGAAAGGTGTGGGGATCGTTCTGCACCAAGCGGCCATCCGGTCGGTGTCGAAGTCGGTCGATGACCCGCTGGTGTCGCATGAAGTGAACAGCACCGGCACGCTCAATCTGCTGAATGCCGCACTACGGCACGGAGTCAAACGCTTTGTGTACGCCTCGACAAGCTCGGTCTATGGCGGAACGGTCAAGTTTCCTCAGAAGGAAGACGATTCATTGCGTCCGATGTCACCGTATGGAGTTTCGAAGCTGTGCGGCGAGCAATATTGCCACGCGTATTACGCGATCTACGGTCTTCACACCGTGGCGCTGCGCTACTTCAATGTGTACGGCCCGCGCCAAAATCCAGAATCGCTTTATTCGCTGGTGGTGCCGGCCTTTGTCGATAAGTTCAGGCGCGGCGAGCGGCCGGTGATCGACGGCACGGGGAAGCAGTCCCGGGATTTTATTTTTGTGAAGGATGTTGTGAGCGCCAATATGCTGGCGGCTTTTGGCGCGCCTCAAGCGGCCGGTCAATCCTTCAACATTGCCAACGGCAAAGACACCTCGATCCTGGATATTCTTTACGCGGTGGCCAAGCACATGGGCCGCGAGGCAAATCCGCAATTTGGCCCGCGGCGCAAGGGTGACCCGATGCGGACTTACGCGGATATTTCCAAGGCCGCAAAGGTTCTGGCCTGGAAGCCGCGAACTTCTCTTAACGACGGAATCAAGGAGACGGTGCAATGGTTCGAAAAGCACAAACCCGCACGGTTGTAATCACCGGAGGCGCCGGATTCATCGGCTCGCACCTGTGCGAGCGATTTTTGGGTGAAGGGCGGCGGGTGATCTGCGTTGATAATTTTTTGACCGGCAGCATGGCCAATATCAAACCATTTTTTAAAAACCCGCGGTTTTCGTTGATACGGCATGACGTATCGAAGCCGATTCGGATCACGGGCGCGGTGGAAGCGATTTTTCATTTTGCTTCGCCGGCGAGTCCGCCGGATTATCTCAAGCACCCCATTAAGACGATGAAGGTCGGTTCGCTCGGCACGCACAACACGCTCGGGCTGGCTTGGGCGAAGCGCGCGACGATGGTGATGGCTTCGACATCGGAAGTGTATGGCGATCCTGAAGTGCATCCGCAAGTCGAGACCTACTGGGGCAATGTAAACCCAATCGGTCCGCGCGGAGTGTACGACGAGGCCAAGCGTTTTTCCGAGGCGCTCACGCTCGCGTACCATCGCGAGCACCATGTAGATGTGAAGATTGGCCGTATTTTTAATACGTACGGGCCGCGGATGCGCGCGCGGGACGGGCGGGTGATCCCCAACTTCATCGATCAGGCGCTTAAGGGTCAGCCGTTGACGGTTTATGGTAAGGGGACGCAGACCCGGAGTTTTTGTTATGTGGACGATTTGGTTGAGGGTTTTTTCCGGCTGAGCCGCGCGAAGACGACCGGGCCGGTAAACTTGGGCAACCCGAACGAGTACGACATGGTCGACTTGGCCAAGCTCGTGATCGAACTCACCGGAGCCAAGTCCAAGCTCGTGTACAAGCCGCTTCCGGTCGACGACCCCAAACGCCGCTGCCCGAACATCGCGCTGGCCAAGCGCCTGCTGAACGGTTGGTGTCCGAGGGTGGGATTGCGGCAGGGCTTACAAACCACCATTGAGTATTTCCGCTTCATCGCTGCTTAATGCGATGAGTCAGTTCTCAGAAAAAAAAGAACTTCCTCGAGACCGTAGTTCTTTTGCGGTTTTAATTTATTCTTCCGGCCCGGTCTCGAATTGCGAAGATGTTAAAATTCGCTTCAGTCGCTACACCGCCGCGGCATCGAGTCCATCAGAACAACTCGCTGTATTCACAGCCGCACACGCCGAAGATTGTCTTCAATGGTTCCTCGGACAAGCCGATTGCTTGGCGCTGATTCTGTGGGACGCGGCTTATCGGGTTCCTCCGAAAGAAATCGAGTCATTCACAGCCCTTCTAAAGCAGAGTCCTTTGGTTGTCGCCGCGCGCTATAGGGCGGGCTCGATCGGTCGAGGCGTAACTTTGGTCCGCCGGATCGGCGGGCGATTGAGGGGCCAAGTTCTCAGAACGATGGGCCTTCCTTCGGACCCTCATTCGCCGTGTTTGGGTATTCGTCGGGATGCGATTGATCAAATATTTTTTAAAAATATTGGTCTGTCGGTTCCTGGATGGCCGGCCGCAATTTGTTGTGAAACGCGACTCCGTCGGATTCCTGCTCTAGAAGCACCCGTGATGTGGTCGGCTTGAAGCCAAAGACGATGTGCTTCGATTCATCAAGCCGCACGATCTGTCTTAGGTCGAAATTTGGCGCATGGATATTTTCATGGACCGGCTCAAAAAACTTTCTGAGGTTTTGTAAAAAATAAAATGGTATATTCTGCAATGATTTGGATTTTTCTACCCGCTTATAACGAAGAAATCGCCTTGCCGATCACGGTCAGGAAGTTCGTGGATGTGTTTTCGGCATTGAATCGGCCGTATCGGATTCTGGTGTTTGACGACGGGAGTTCCGACCGGACGCGCGCGATCGCCCAGGAGCTGTCGCGGCAGTATCCGGTTGAGGCGCGGTGGCATGAAAAAAACGCCGGGCTTGGGCAGACGATGATCGATGGGTTCAACTACCTGGCCGAAGTATCGGCGGAAGATGATATTATTATTTCGTTGGATTGCGATGATACGCATGAACCCAAATTTGCACCTGCCGCGATCGAGAAGTTGGAACGCGATGGATACGATCTCGTGGTGCTGTCGCGGTTTCAAAAAGGCGGAGGACAGGAGGGGTTGTCGGGTCTTAAGACTTTATTGAGCATGGGCGCCGGAATATTTCTAAAAATACTTTTTCCGGTCAGGGGATTGCGGGAGTACAGCTGCAACTACCGGGTGTACCGCGCGTCCATTATCAAAAAAGCGATCCGGCATTTTGGGGCCGGGTTTATTCGTTTGGCTCATATGGGATTTGTAGCAACCCCCGAAGTGCTGATCAAGCTCCGGATGATCGGGGCAAAAATTTCGGAAGTTCCGTTCGTTTTGAGATACGATCAAAAACCTACCAAAAGTAAAAACAACAGCATGCGCACGATCCGAGGCTATTTTGAACTCGCGCGGTTGTACTGGTGCCGTAAGGCTTAATTTTTCTTCAAAATAAATAGAGGCAGAACATGAATTCCTCCAAAACCATTCTTCAACTTCCTTCCGACCAAGATATCACTGGCCGCGACGTCGGCGAGGCCGAGGTCGCTCTATTAAAGGAAGTGATCGCTTCCGGTGTTCTCAACAGCACCAAGGGCACGAAGGTCGCCCGCTTCGAAAAAGAATTTGCGGCGGCCTACGGCGTGTCCCGCTCCATCGCCATCGCCTCGGGTTCGGCTGCGGTCCACGCGGCCATCGCCGCCATCAATCCGGATCCGGGCAGCGAGATCATCACCACCTCGGTGACCGACATGGGCGCGCTGACTCCGATCATGTATCAAGGCTGCGTGCCGGTCTTCGCCGATATTGATCCGTTTTCTTACAATGTGACCGCCGAAACCATCGCACGCGTTCTTACGCCCAAGACCCGCGCCATCATCGTCACGCACCTTTTTGGCAACCCATGCGAAATGGCCCCGATCATGGAGCTGGCTCGCCAAAAACAAATTCCGGTTATCGAAGATTGCGCGCAGAGTTTTTTGGCCACCTATCGCGGACAGCTCACAGGAACCATTGGTGACATCGGCTCGTTCAGCATGCAGCAGGGGAAACACATGACCACCGGCGAAGGCGGAATTGTGATCGCCCACACCGAAGCGCATGCGCGCCGGGTCTGGCTTTTTGTGAACAAGGCCTGGGGTTACGGCGATCCGAAGCCCGACCATTACTTCAACGCATTGAACTACCGTCTGACTGAGCTTCAAGGCGCGGTCGCGATCGCGCAATTGGGCAAGCTCCGCCAAAATGTAGACCGTCGCATCGCCGCCGCCCGCATGCTGGACAAAAAGCTTGAAGGCCTGGCCGGTGTGCGAATCCCGCGCGCTCCGAAGGATTCGGTGCATACCTATTGGAAGTATTGCTTGGATGTCGATCCGGTTGTCGCAGGTATTGATGTGGGTACGCTCGCGGCCAAGTTAAAGGAATATGGAATATTTTCGGCGCCCAGGTACATTCAGAAGCCCTCATTCCGATGTGAGGTGTTGAAGGACGGTCGGATGTTCGGTGCAAGCCATGCGCCGATCCGAGTTGAAGACATGAAGCTTTGGCAGGACGAAGACCGTTGCCGGAAGGAATTCTCAGGCACCTACCAGGCGCTGTCGCGAATGTTAGTGCTGCCCTGGAATGAGTTCTACACAGCCGAGCATGTGGATTACATCGCGGACAAGATCATTTCGACACTGGCTGGCGCGGCCGCGCCGGTAGGTAAGTAGGCCATGGCCTCTGGTTCACGGATGCGTCTGGCCGTTATCGGCGCCGCAGGCCGCATCGCTCAAACACACTTGGAAGCGATCGCCAAAGTTGCTCGCATTGAACTGGTCGTTGTCCAAGATCTCCGCATGGATGCCCTTGGCCCCATCGCCAAAACCTACGGATGCCGGACGACCGCGGACCCGGCCGCCGTATTTGCGGACCCGACAGTTGACGCGGTTCTGATCTGCGCTCCTCCGGTGACGCATACCAAGTTCATCGAGGATGCACTGCGCGCCGGCAAGCATGTGATGTGCGAAAAACCGTTCACGCTTTCCGTCAAAGAAGCTCAGGGCATCAAGCTGCTCGCCGGCGAAACCGGCAAGCTCGTGATGATGGCGTCCAAGTTCCGATTTGTCACGGATGTGATCAAGGCGCGTGAACTTGTCCGCTCAGGAAAAATTGGCGCCGTGGTCTCCGCCGAAGTTATCTTTTGTAGTTTTGTGGATATGAAAAACCGCTGGAACTCGGATCCGCGCGTGGCCGGCGGCGGCGTGTTGATCGACAACGGGAGTCACGCGGTGGATTTGATCCGCTATTTGCTCGGGCCGATCCGGTCGGTATTTGCCCAGGAAGGACGCAAGACACAGGATCTCGTGGTCGACGACACCGCGCGGCTTCACTTCGAAACGGACGATCATGTCATCGGCATGGTGGACTTGAGTTGGAGTCTGTACAAAAACACACGTGCCTACGTCAGCTTGCTCGGAACCAAGGGAACCATTGATTGCGGTTGGGAATCGGCGAGCATTTGGGATGCCGCCAGCAAGAAGTCTGAAGTCTTCGGATCGGGGTACAGCAAGGTTCAGGCCTTTGTGAGTCAGATGGAACATTTTGCGGCCTGTGTCCTGGACAAGGCCACCCCCATCCTGGATGTCGATGACGCGATGGAATCGGTTCGTGTGATCGAAGCCGCCTACACCTCCATTCGCGAATCCAAATGGCTCAAAGTCTAAAAAAATCGATCGTGCGAATTCATCCGACCGCCATCATTGAAGACGGGGTTCAGATAGGGCCTGGCTCGTCCATTTGGGACAGTGTTCACATTCGCAAGGGCGCCCGCATTGGCTCCAACTGCATCATCGGTGAAAAATCCTATATCGCCTACGATGTCCGGATCGGCGACGGGGTTAAGATCAACTCCTTTGTTTATATTCCGACCGGCGTTAGTCTGGAAGACCAGGTGATGATTTCGGCGGGCACGATTTTTGTGAACGACAGGTACCCGCGGGCGTTCGACGCCCGAACCGGTCGGGTCGCTTCCTCAGCACCAAACGAGGAGACTTTGAGCACCGTGGTTCGAAAAGGGGCGACGGTTGGGGCTGGCTGCACCATTTTGGCCGATCTCGAGATTGGGTCCTATGCCTTGGTCGGGGCAGGCGCCGTGGTGGTCAAGTCGGTCCCGGCGTATGCCTTGGTGGTGGGGAACCCGGCCCGCCGAATTGGGTGGGTGTGTGTTTGTGGGAAGCGGCTGGGGGTGAAGGGGGTCCGAGGCATGTGTTCCGCTTGCTCCAGGACCTATCGGATAGGCAGGGAAGCCTGCACTGCCCAGCCTTAGCCTGAGTTAGCCCCTTTAATCATTTCTGTTGCACTTCTAAGCTGTTTTTGATAGTATCTTTCTTGTTCGTATAACATAACTGACAATTGGCAACCTAGTTTACGCCGAAAGGGGAGGTGAACTTAGGTAGATAGGTCTGAGGGTTGCCTGAAACGCGTTCCGGCGAAAGCCACGTTTCCTTAACTTCGAATATAAGCACTCTAAAGGAGCTACTTTAAAATGAAACACCTTCGTATTCTCGGTGTTTTCGCCCTTGCCCTCGCGTTCAGCGGGATCGCAATCGCCGAAACACAGACTGTCAAGGTCTCCGGATCCGTCGACGCCAAGTGGATCTACAAGGAGAACTTTGATCTCCGTGATAATAATGATACATCCGTAGTGCCTCTGACTGGTACCATCCCCGGCCAGGGCGGCGGTGCCGCTGGTGCCCCGAACGACGAAACCGTCTCCAATGACGGAGCCGATTGGTTCATGTCCACCGTTCAGGTTGAAATTGCCGCTGATCTCACCGACAATGTGTCGACTGTGATCAACCTCTTCAACCAGCGCGACTGGAACGCCAACACCTATGATGCGGGTGTCGGCGCGACCGCCTCGTCGAATGTCGCGAACGAGTTCGACCTCGGTGTTGACCTGGCCTATGTGACATTGAAGGAAGCGTTCTATGCTCCTTTAACCCTCACGCTTGGTCGCCAGGACATCGAGTTCGGCCGTGGATTGATCTTCGGAAACTGGCAAATCCAGGATCCGCAATCGACCATCATCGCCGATGAGTTCTCCGCTGTGACCTCCTTCGACGCCGCGCGCGCCACGCTCGACTTTGAGCCGTGGACGATCGACTTCGTTTGGGCCAATATCGCGGGTGGACAAGGTGATGCCAACGACGAAGATGATCGTAACTTCTGGTTCACCAATGTGAACTACAAGTTCTCCGAGTACAACGCCGTTTGGGAAGCCTACCTCGGTGTCGATGCTGATAATGCGACAGCGGACAACACAGTTCCCGCCAGCGCCACGGTCACCGCTCGGTCTAATGAGACCTATGTTATCGGTACCCGCGCTCAGTTCGACCCCGTGTCCAATATGACACTGGGTGCCGAAGGCGCGTATCAGTGGGGCAAATCCGCGACGACCGTTGTCGCGACGGAATCTGTTGACCGCGAAGCTTGGATGTTTAATGTGTTCGGCGAATATCGCTGGGCGGATCACGCGTACAAACCGTATGTCGGGTTAGAGTACTTCTTCAGCAGCGGCGACGAGCGCACTTCTACCGGCGCAGCCACGGGCAGCAACGAAGGTTGGAACGGTCTTTTCCGCTCCCCGACCTACGGTGTTATCCATGACTATCTGGAAACCTATTACCAGACAGCGCTTGTTTCGGGAACCACTGCCGCCGGTGACTCCAGCTCTGCCACGAACCTTCAAACGTTCTTCATCTCCGGTGGATTTGCGCCGATGGAAGACCTGAAGATCGACGGTAAGTACTACTGGTTCTTCACCGACGAAGATGTGTTCAGCGGAACGGGCGGCGCCAATCAGAATGTTGGCACTGACCTGGGTACCGAACTCGACGTGAATGTCACCTATGACTACACAGAAGATGTGACCTTCACGCTCGGCCTTGCCTGGTTCTTCCCCGGCGATGTGTACGAAGGTGCCAACACCTCCGCCACTCCTGGTGCGAATAACTTCGGCGAGCTCGATGCCACCGCGTCACAGGTTGTGACCGGCGTCAACGTTACCTTCTAATTTAATTTAGACGGTACGACTCGGTTCTTGTATTAAAACCCCCGTTCCCACCAGGAACGGGGGGTCCTTTTTTTAGGAACCTTAAACATAGGGTAGAGTGAAATCAGCTGTGATTGCAAATTTAACCCGACATAGGCAATTGAGGCCCATCCGGCAGTGGGCAGTTGTTACCTTGCTTCTCACCGCCCTGGCACTTCAGGCCGCCTTCGCCATGAAGAGCAAATCTCCCACTTGCGATGAGTTCGCGCATCACCTTGCCAACGGTTATTCCTACCTCATAACGCATGACTTTCGTATGAATCCAGCCTCACCGCCGCTTTCCAGAATTGTTCCGGCAATCCCGCTCTATTTTATGGGCGCCAAACTTCCTTTAGACCATGAGTCATGGGCGCAGGGGGATACGGTTGCGTTCGCCAAAGAATTTTTTTATCAGACGAATGGGGATTGCGTGAATCGGTATGTGTTTTGGTCTCGTGTGCCGGTGGTTTTGCTGTCGGTTGTCTTTGGGCTTGCCGTTTTTCTTTTTGCCCGTCATCTTCTGGGAATTTTGGGAGGTGTGCTTTCACTTTTCTTCTATGTATTTTCTCCGAATATTTTGGCACATTCCGGATTGGCGACCGCGGATCTCATGGTCGCGTTCTTTTTTTTCCTCGCACTGATCGCCTTGTGGGCATATTTAACGAAGCCGAGCGGAGCTCGGTTGGTTCTATTGGGCATATGCATCGGCGGGTCGTTTCTTTCGAAGTATAGCGCGCTCATTCTGCCGCCGATTCTATTTTTGATAACCTTGGCTGCAGGCCGGTTCCGTCAATTCACCATCAGGCGCTATGCCGCCGTTGCCGCGGTGGCGCTGATCACTATTTGGGCCGGATATTTTTTTGAAGTGAAGCCACTTCTCGAACACACCCCCGATCCCGCAAAGAAGGAAGCGATGTACCTGAAGGTCGGAGGCGAGCCGTTGCGGCAGTTTGCCGAGAAGGTTCCGGTGCCGCTTTCTACCTTTGCTTCTTCGATCGTCTCGATGGGAGTAACTCGCTACAACGGCCGCGACGCTTATTTTATGGGGCAATGGTCCAGGGAAGGTTGGTGGCAATACTATTTGGTGGCCATGGCGATCAAGGAGACCATTCCGCTGCTGATTCTATCGGTGGCTGGGGTTTTTTTGATGCGTAGGTGGGGCTGGAACCGCCTGACGGCAGTTGTCATTATGGTTCCCGTCATCGCGTTTTTTGTATTCACCCTGCGAGACAAGGCGCAGGCCGGTATTCGGTATTTTTTACCTATATTTCCGGTCTTGTTTATTTTGGCGGGAGGATCGGCTGCATGGCTATGGCACCGCCGTTCGCCGGCAGCAAAAGTTCTTTGCAGCGCTTTTTTGATCTGGCACATGGGATCGGCCTTGATGATTTACCCCGACTACCTGACCTATTTTAATGAATTCATCGGTGGTCCGGCCAACGGCTACAAGTATCTTCGAGATTCAAATATCGACTGGTGTCAGGATCTGAAGGGAGTGGGGGAATGGTCCGTTCGGCAGGGTTACTCGGAAGTCGTCTTGTTGTATCATGGTGTGGAGGATCCGGCTTATTATGGGATCCCTCACCGGTCGTTCGAGAAGGACGAGTTTTTACATCCGCGGTCCACTGTGTATGCGATCGGGGTTCACGGTATCGATTCGGCGGTTTGGCCGCTGAAGGTAAAACCCGCCCATATTGTGGGCAGGTCATTTTATATCTATGACTTTAGAAACGGAGTGCCAAAGGAAATCCAGTGAGCCCATCAATTGTGTTGTCGGTGATCGTTCCCGTATTTAACGAACAGGAAACTCTGTCTGAGTTCTGCCGTCGTGCGACCGAGACGCTTGAAACATCCGAAACATCCTATGAGTTGATTTTTGTAAACGACGGATCGAGCGATGGCAGCGCCTCCGTGTTGAGGGATATAAGCGCGCACAACCCCCGAGTTCGCGTGCTCACTTTTTCCAGAAATTTTGGACATCAAATCGCAGTCAAAG
>JAGVCY010000123.1 GCA_020058965.1 Candidatus Omnitrophota bacterium
CCGAAAAGACCCAAATCTCTTCAGTGCGTTCCGGCAGCCCCTGCTTGATATAGGAAGCGATTGCTTCCGTCAAAGCCTCAATACCCTCCCCCGTCGCGCAGGATGTCGATATGGCGGCCGACCCATCCGGCCACGCGCGGTACCGTTTAAGGGCCTCCGCGGACGCGGCGTCCATTTTATTGATGATCAGCCGCTTTGATTTTTTTTCTAAAGAGTTCCAGTACTTCGTTTCGGTGTCCGTGGGATTGCGGGATCCGTCCGCGACAAAGAGCACTAGATCCGCTTCCTCCACCGCTTTGTGCGAGCGTTCGACGCTTTCGGCCTCGATCGGATCCTGCGCGCTCCGCACCCCCGCGGTATCTGCCAAAAGAACCGGGTACCCGCCGATCTCAATCGTTTCTTCCACGGTGTCCCGTGTCGTGCCCGGGTGCGGGCTGACGATCACCCGCTCTTTTTGTGTCAGTCGGTTCATCAGACTTGATTTTCCGACATTGGGTTCGCCGGTGAGCACCACCCGCGCTCCGTCTCGAATCCAGCGCGCGTGACTCGCCCCGCCGATCAGCCGGTCCAGCTCGGTGATAAGGCCGCGTACTCGGTCCGCGAGCTGGCGCATCTGCATCGGTTCCAAAAAATCATCCGGAAAATCGAGTGACGCTTCAATATGACTCAACAGCTGGGCGATTTCGTCCCGAAGCCCGCGCACCCGCTTCGACAGATCCCCCTGCAATTGCCGTTGCGCGGCTTCCAGGGACTTTTCCGTTTTGGCCCGAATGACTTCGAGCACCGTTTCGGCCTGGATCAGGTCGATCCGGCCGTTTAAAAAAGCGCGTTGGGTGAATTCGCCCGGCTCGGCCGCTCGCGCGCCGGCGGCCAGACAGCATTCCAATACTTTTTGCGTGACGGCCCGGCCGCCATGGCAGTTGATCTCGACCGTGTCCTCGCAGGTGTAACTTTTGGGCGCGCGCATCACCAACAAAACCACCTCATCCACCCGCGGCGCATCGGGCTTTGCGGGCTCCATCACAAATCCGTATTGAACCGTGTGTGAATCCTGGCGGGATGGCAGAATATTCTTGGGAGATTTGAAGATCCGGTCCGCGACTTCCAAAGCGCCGTCCCCGCTCAGCCGTATGATGCCGATACCGCCCTCGCCGACCGGAGTGGCGACCGCGGCGATCACGCTCGGGGCATACGCCCGCGGCGGCTGCGGCAACTGAGATATTTTATCGACGGGATTCATGCGGCCCCTCGCATCCGATGTCGGCGGGCTTCCCCGGCGAGGTACAACGATCCGGTCACCAACACCAGGCCGGCCTCCGACGCGGATTTCTTTAAAAGTTCTTGGGCGTCCTGCCACCGATGCGCCAGCCGAACCGGCGCATCGAGCCCGGACCACTGCTCCGCGAGCTCCCGCTCGGACCACGCGCGGTCCGACTCAACGCCGACCGCGATCACTTCGACAGGGTTTAATTTTTTCATTTCTTCCATAAATTTTTGAGGGTTCTTATCTCTCATCATTCCGACCACGAGCCGAATCTTGCGGTTTGGAAAGTGCCGCTGGACCGCATCGGCCAGCGCCGCGGCGCTTTCGGTGTTGTGCGCGCCGTCCAACAGCAAGTCCGGGTGGCCCGGCATAAATTCCATCCGCACGGGCATTCGCAGACCCACCAGCCCGCGCGCGATCGCTTCGTCCGGAATGATGTTGCCTGTTTTGTCCGAATAGGCCAGCGCGGCCATCACCGCCAGCCGCGCATTGCGGAGCTGATGACGGCCAAGCAGGCGTAGTCTCAGCGGACCGAGCGACTGTCCCGCCCGCGTCAAAATAAATTCCTGAAAATCCTGCCCAACGGAACCTTCGCTGATTTCCCAGAGCCCCGCATCCACGCGCAAAGCTCCCACGCGGTCGGCTTCCGCCCATAACGCGGCCGTAGCGGCGATCGGCTGATGCTCCAAGATCACGAACTGACCCGTTCTCATCACACCCGCTTTTTCCAGCGCGATCTGCCCGATCGTCTCGCCCAAAACCGACTGATGTTCCAAGCCCAATTGAGTGATCACGGCCACCCGCGCGTCGCAAACATTCACCGCGTCAAATCGGCCTCCCAACCCGACCTCCAACACCACCACGTCGAGCGCGTGATTCACAAAATGCAAAAAAGCCAGCGCCGTCATGACTTCAAAGTACGTGGCGCGCTCCCCATCGGAACCCGCGCGAAGCATGTCCGCGCCGTATCTCTCGATCAGCGCCGCCGCTTCCTCATCCAAAATATCCTGCCCCTCCGCCGCGATCCGCTCGTTCCACCGGTCAATATGCGGAGAGGTGTACAATCCGGTGCGCAGCCCCGCCGCGCCAAGAATGGACGCGATCAAATGCGCCGTTGACCCCTTGCCTTTCGACCCCGCCACGATAATCACCGCCGGCAATCTCCGCTGCGGGTCCCCCACCCGCCCCAACAACTCCCGCATTCGATCCAGCGTCCTCGCCCGAGAAAACTCCCCCGTCCTCTCCAAATTATAAAACTGACATAAAAATAATTCTGGGCTCATCTTATCTCCGCTGAAAAAGCCCAAGGGGTGTCCTCGAAGGGCTTTTGGAAGGCCGAGGCGTCCCCGCCGAGGCCGGACAAGGAGCGAGCGCGCCTCGTCTCAGACAGCGCGCGAGCGGCTCTGCCCGCAGAGGACGCCTCTTGGGCTTTTTCAGCAGCACGCTAATGGCTAAAATTTCTAATGCCGGTCAAAACCATGGCAATGCCGGCTTTGTCGCAGGCTTTGATGATCTCGGGCTCTTGAATCGAACCGCCGGGCTGGATGATGGCCTTGATGCCGTTGCGGGCTGCGAGTTGGATGGAGTCCGGCTTGGGGAAAAACCCGTCCGACGCCAGCACCGCGCCGCGCGCGTGTTTGCCGGCCTTTTTAAACGCGCTGGCGGCCGAATCCACGCGGGACGGTTGGCCCATGCCAATGCCGTACGCCACACCGTTTTTCATGACGACAATGGCGTTCGATTTGACGAAGCGGGTGAGCCGGAATGACGCGAGCAATTCATCAAGTTGCTTGGCGGTGGGTTTTTTGCGCGTAACTAATTTTAAGTTTTCTTTTTTGGCGTCGAGTTCATTCAAGTCCTGAACCAACAACCCGCCGGTGATGCGCTTAAAATCGGTTTCGGCGGCCGACGGCTTGCGGCCGATCTCGACGACGCGCAAATTTTTCTTGGTTTTAAAAACTTCCAACGCTTCCGCCGTAAAACCCGGGGCGATCACGCATTCCAAAAACCCCGCGGCGATCACCGTGCGCGCGGTCTTGCCGTCGACCGACCGGTTCAGACCGACAATGCCGCCAAACGCCGAGATCGGGTCACACGCGAAAGCGAGCTTGAAGGCCTTGGACAGATCCTTGTGGATCGCGAATCCGCACGGGTTGTTGTGCTTGACAACCGTGGCGGACGGCGCGTCATAGGCGCTCACCAGCGCCCAGGTCGCTTCCAGGTCGAGGTAGTTGTTGTACGAAAGTTCCTTGCCGCCATGAACCTTCGCGTCGGCCAGACCCTTCACGCGGGACTCGTTCGATCGGTACAGCGCTGCTTTTTGATGCGGATTTTCGCCGTACCTCAGATCGCCGACCTTGCTATATCGAAGCGTGAGGTCGCTCGCCGCTCCGGCCGCGGCCGCTTCATGATGGATTCCCGCAAAATACCGCGCGATCAGTCCGTCGTAGGCGGCCGTTGCCGCAAAAACCTTGCCCGCCAATTTTTTTCTAAAGTCCAGCGTGAGCGAACCTTCGCTTATTTCCAATTCTCTCAGCAGTTCGGCGTAATCCGCCGGATCGCAGACGGAAGCGACCGCGTCATGATTCTTGGCGGCGGACCGGAGCATAGCGGGACCTCCGATGTCGATCATTTCGATGATTTTTTCGGGATCTTGGGTGGAGGCAAGTGTTTTTTCAAAAGGGTACAAACTCACGACCACGAGATCGATCAGTCCGATGCCGTGCTTTTTGGCCGCGTCCAAATGTTCGGTTTTGTCCCTGCGGGCCAAAATCCCTCCATGGATCAGCGGATGAAGCGTTTTGACCCGACCGTCCATCATCTCGGGAAAGCGGGTAACCTCCTGAACCTCGGTCACCGGAATCTTGTTTTCGCGCAGAGTTTTGGCGGTGCTGCCGGTCGAGACGACGCGGATCTCGTGTTTCACCAACTCCCGCGCGAATCCGACCAGACCCGTTTTGTCATAGACGCTGATCAGAGCGGTCCGTACTTTTCTCAAGCCGTATCCCATGCTTTCTCCTTATAACTTTTCACGACGATCAAATTATTTTTTCATCACCCGCGCGCGATACAGTTCGCGCAGCTGAGCCGCCCGCGGTCCGGGTCGTCCGTTTCCGATCCGCCTCGCGTCCAGTTCCACGACCGGCAACACTTCCACCGCGGAATTCGTCAAAAAAACTTCCTCCGCGTTAAAAAGATCGTGGCGCGTCACAGGGGCCTCCCGCACTTCCAAGCCCGCCGTCCGCGCCGACTCCAGCACGACCTTCCGCGTAACGCCCAACAAGATACCGCACGGCGCAGGCGGTGTCCATAAAACCCGGTCGCGTATCATCAAGATATTTGAAACCGTCGTTTCGGCCGCTGTGCCAAAAGCATTCAGCAGCAGCAGATCCGCCATCGGAAGTTGGTTGCGCGAAATGGCGGCGCCTGAAGAACCGTCGGCGCGGGCTCCGGTCACAAGCGCGGCAAGCGCGTTTGAATAATCATTCCCCTTTACCTGCGCGGGACTCACCGCGGAACCCGCTTTGTGCACCGATGATGTCATCAAACGCACGCCGGAGCGGTACCAGGATTCGGGGCATCCGGCAAAGCCGCGGACCACACAAAACATTCCGAAGTTGTCGGACTTCGCGCCGGTTCCGATGGACTGAACAGAAAAACGAGCCATCGCTTCCCGAAAGCCTGATTTTTTTACCGCTTCCAAAACCCTCAAGGTGATAAGCCGCGACGATGGGACCGGAAAGCCGAGCGTCCGAGCGGATGCCCTCAGGCGGTCCGCATGCAGAGCGAGGCCGGCCACTTGTCCCGCGTAGACGCGCATCGTCTCAAAAACCGCGGGCCGGTCGAGCGCGCTAATCGGCAGCGCGGGTGTCGTGGGCTTTGCCGCATCCCAGGACATCCAAAAAGGCGCTGGCCTTGTGGAGTGTTTCTTCATATTCCTTTTTGGGGTTTGAGTCAGCGACGATCCCCGCTCCGGCCTGCAAGTAGGCCCGTCGGCCGCGCGTCCACAGGGTACGGATCACGATATTCAGGTCGCAATTTCCGTCAAAGCCGATGTAACCGAGCGAGCCGGTGTACGGACCCCGCGCGTGTTTTTCGAGCTCGCCGATGATTCGCATGGCGCTCACCTTCGGCGCGCCGGTGATCGTTCCTCCGGGAAAAACCGCGCGGATCACATCCCACACATCCGCGTCCGCGCGCATTTTGCCGACCACATTCGAAACAATATGCCTCACATGGGAATACCGCTCGACCGTCATCAGCTCATTCACGCGAACCGTTCCGGACTCGCACACCCGGCCGAGGTCGTTGCGCTCCAAGTCCACGAGCATCACGTGCTCCGCGCGTTCCTTGGGGCTCAGCATCAGCTCCTGATTTAATTTTTTATCACGCGCCGCGTTACTCGAGCGCGGCCGCGTCCCCGCGATCGGACGGGTTGACACTTCTCTCCCCTGGACCCTCACGAGTCGTTCCGGCGACGCCGACACCAGGCAATAATCATCGAAATCAGCATAAGCGGAAAACGCGGTTGGATTCAAAGCCGATTGGCGCAAATAAAGCCCATAAGGGTCGCCGCTAAATCTGAACTCAAGCAATTGCGAGAGGTTGACCTGATACACATCCCCCTGCCGGATCCACTCCCGAACCCGCCGAACCGCGGCAATAAACTTTTGCCGTGCCCGCGCGGGACTGCCGATCAGACGAGCTCCCGGACTTTTGGATGCAGCCGCCTGCCGGTTAGTGTTTGGAGGGGCGCAACATACGGATTCCGTCCGTCTGTAAAAAACATTGCGGGTATCGGCTATGCACTCGGACCAACTGCTTTCGCGCAACGCGCGCGCCGAGAACCATCTAAACATGAACGCCCGTTTATGCCGATGATCGACCACGACACCCCGGTCGTAAAATCCCATGTCGACGTCAGGCAAATTCCATGGATCCCTGACCCGAACCCCGCGCGGCTCAATTTGATCCTTCAGCTCATACGAAAATAGTCCCGCCATCCCGCCTGAAAACGGCAGCGGTCCTTGATGAGAAGTTTTAAACGCTCGGCTGAGCCGCCGCAGCGCCTCGAGCGGATCCCCCGTCCCGCGTCGGACCACACGTTCCGCGCCCGACGCGCTTTTTTTGGTGACCGCCCAGTTTTTTTTCCTAGATTTAAAAACCTGAAACGGTTCCGCGAGCAAGATCGAGTACCGCCCCGTCACCCCCTCCGCCCGCGCCGACTCCAAAAGCAACGGCCGCCACGCCCCGCGCGCGATCGGCTCAAAAAACCCCCTCACCGACCCCGGAAAATCCATCTCCACCACAAACGAACAGGACTCCCCCCTCCGCCTGATCCTCTCAAAAACTTTTTTACTAGGAAACTCCACATCTTTCATCGCCGTATTGTACCCAATCCCACGATTTTCTCCTCTACCAAGTGAGGCTCGGCCCGCGGGTAGACATATCAGTCTTCGTAGGACTTCTGGGAGGCCGAGGCGTCCCCGCCGAG
>JAGVCY010000275.1 GCA_020058965.1 Candidatus Omnitrophota bacterium
CGATCTTTTTCCCCGCCTTGGCGAGCTTGACGCGCTTTTTGCGGCGTTTGTTTTCTTTTTGAAGCTTGATCTTGAAGCGGCTTTTGTTTCCCATGGCGGAGATTATACCATCCTTTGACTGTTGTGGATCTCAGTCGCGCGCCGCCGGGCTTCTTCGATGCGTGCCGGGGTGGTGCGTTTGAGATCCGTGGTGAGGCCGATAAATGAACCGATAAAAATGATCCACTTCGCGGGGTCCCAGTGATACCAGCGGATGCCGTTGCGGTAATCGACCGGGAACGCGTGATGAAAGTTGTGATACCCTTCCCCGTTCGTGAGCAGCGCGCCGAGCCAGTGGTCACGGGCGCTGGTCTTCGCGTCGTAGTCGGCCGAGCCAAAGGTATGGGTGTACGAATTGATAAAAAAAGTCGCGTGATACACCAGCGTCATTCTCAGCGCCACCGCGAAAAGCGCGGCCTCGGCCGCGTGGCCGGCCAGCGCTCCGATGGCGATCGGAACCGCCACACCCGCCATAATGGCCCATGCTTGGAAATATTGATGCTGATGAACGATCATCGGATCTTTTTGTAAATCCCGCACATTGGCGTAGTCCACCGGCTGTTTCCAAAACATGATCCAACCCATATGCGCGTACCAAAACCCAAACTTAATGTTGTACGGGTCCCCCGGCGTGTCCGTGAGCTGATGGTGACGACGGTGCAGCGATGACCACTTAAGCGCCGACTGTTGAAAAGTGGCCGCGCCCAGGTAAAGGCAGATGAGCTTGAGCGCGGGATGGGCCTTGAACGCGCTGTGAGAAAAAAGCCGATGGTAACCGACGCTGATCGCCAGCAAAGTCAAAAACCCATAAAGCGCGGTGAAAGCGATAGTGAACGGTGAGATCCCGTATTGGGCGGCATACAACGGGGCGGCAATAAACGCGACGGAATGAATAAGCGCAAAGAACACGATGCTGCCCCAGCGGGTTTTGCGCTGGCGGAGGCAGAGTGCCTGAGAATCGTTCGAAGGACTAGTTGGGGGTACCTGCTGGACGGACATTTCTGGCTTCCGGACCGCGCTCACCGGTCTCGACATCAAAAGTTACGGCCTGGCCTTCTTTCAGATCTTCTAGGTGGCGACCCTGACCCGAATCCTGAATCTGAGTGCGATGAACGAACACCTCCCGGCCGTCCGTGTCCTGTATGAACCCGAACCCCCGATCCTTCACCAGTTTTTTGATCTTTCCGGTATGCATGGGGCGCTCCTTGGGATGGGCGGGGTCCGAATCCGCGTTGCGGAGGACGGAAAGGAGGACGGCCGCCGCCATGACCGCTGGAATGGCCTCCGGGACGACCACCGGGACGACCACCCGGGCGGCCGCCAGAGCGTCCACCCGGCCGATGCCCGCCACCGCCGCCGGAATGACTGAAGCGTTCGGGGGCGAGTTCGGGATGTGTCTTGACGGCGAGCGGTTTTTTCATGATCCGCTCGATATGATGAATGTCGGAACCCTGATCGGGTGTCGCAAAAGTGATGGCCGTGCCCTTGAGGCCCGCGCGGCCGGTGCGGCCGATACGATGCACATAATTGTCAATATCGTCGGGTAGGTCAAAATTGATGACGAGCTCGATCCCCTTCACGTCGATCCCTCGAGCGGCGATGTCGGTGGCGACCAGCACGCGGTAGCGGCCGTTCTTAAAGCCCTCGAGCGCTTCTTTGCGTTGTCCGAGGGACCGGTCGGAGTGAATTTCGCCGGCGGTCAGACCACGATCCCGTAGGTTGCGCGTCACACGATGCGCGCTGGACCGTGTACGGATGAACAACAGCACGCTGCCCGCGTATTCTTCCAGAACATGCAGCAAGAGGCGCTCTTTGTCGGGATGACGAACGATATAAAGTTCCTGGGTCACATGTTCCGCCGCGGTGCCCTGCGGCGCGACTTCGATGCGAATCGGCAATTTCATATAGGAAGTGGTGAGGCGCAAGATCGAATCCGGCATCGTCGCCGAAAAAAGCATCGTCTGCCGCTCCTTGGGCACTGTCTTCAAAATGGTTTCGACCTGCGGCTGAAAGCCCATGTCGAGCATGCGGTCCGCTTCGTCCAAAACCAGAACGCGGGTGTCAAAAAGTTGAATGGTTCTGCGCTCCAAGTGATCCATGAGGCGGCCGGGCGTGGCGATGATGATGCGGGGGTTGCGCCGAATGTCGCTGACCTGCGCGTACATGGACGCTCCGCCGATCAGAACGGCGGTTCTCATGCCGAGCGGCTGAGCGATGTCACGAATGGTTTTTTCGACTTGCAGAGCAAGTTCGCGGGTAGGGACCAGCACCAGGGCATTGCCACCTTGGTTCTGGGCCAAACGCTGAACCATCGGAACGGAAAAAGCGAGGGTCTTGCCCGTACCGGTCTGGGCAATGCCCATAAGGTCGGTGCCTTCCAGGGCGACCGGAATGGCCTTTTCCTGAATGGGGGTCGGTGTCTTGAGATTAAGCCGCGTGAGGGTTTCCAGGATCCGAGGGGCAATTCCTAAGCCAGAAAAACTCGCCGCGGATTTGGATTCCGCTTGCATAGGGGGGCATTATACTCCGCGAAAAGGGAAAAGGGTGATTTATCTTAAAAGTGTGCCGAGGGACAGAATTGAACTGTCGACGCCCGCCTTTTCAGGGCGGCGCTCTACCACTGAGCTACCTCGGCTTAAATGCAGTCTACTGAAAAGGCCGCGTCTGCAGCGTTGCTCCGTCACTTGCGTGGAAGTACCACGCGGCGTTCGTCGCGCCTTGCATCCGCAGCCTTTTGAGCAGACTGCGGTCGGGCGCGGGGTTGGCCGTGCTTCGGGCTGGCCGCGCTTCGCGCGCTCGTACCATTTCGCGCTGCGCGCGCTCGTACGGGAGCGAATTCAGGAGCGGTTATTCTACAAAGAACGGCTCCGTTTGTGAAGATAAACTATAAGACGGAGTAAACCTCGGCCATGTGGCCGGCTGGCTTCACTTTTTCGAAGACTTGGGCGATTTTGCCGGTTTTGTCGATCACAAAGGTCGTGCGGGCGACGCCCATGTACTCGCGGCCGTACATACTTTTTTTGATCCAGACGCCGTAGGCGGTGGCGAGGGTTTTGTCTTCGTCGGCCAAGAGGTCAAACGGGAGTTTGAACTTTTGGATAAATTTGGTGTGCGATTTAGCGGAATCAGGGCTCACGCCGAACAACACCGCCTTCTTCTTGAGTTTGGTGTAACCGTCCCTAAATTCACAGGCCTCGACCGTGCAGCCCGGGGTGTCATCCTTCGGGTAAAAATACAGCACGACGGTCTGCCCTTTAAGCGCGCTGAGCTTTACCTCTTTGCCGTCCTGATTGATCGTTTTAAAATCCGGTGCTTTATCGCCAACTTTTGGAAGCGCCATTTAAATACTCCTTATGCTTTATCTTCGTCGGGCCAGGCGGTGATCTCCAGCTTGTTCCCGTCGGGGTCGTAAAAATAAACGGACCAGGATTTTTCGCGCTTTTTCATGAAAGCGATTTTGACTTGATTATTTTTGAGCGTTTCGACCGCTTCGTCAAAATCCCGCGCGTGAACTCTAAACGAAACATGATTCGCTCCGATCCCGCCTTCGGCGAGTAAATGCATTCCCTGCTCGGGATCGCCCTGTATCAGACCGATCAGCTGATTGCCACAATCCAAAAAGTATTCAATCCCCGGCTTCAGGTATTCGCGGGTCGTCAGCTTGAGCCCGAGCACGCTCGTATAGAACTCAACGGAGCGCTGCAGGTCGTGAACGCTGATCGCGGCGTGGTCGATTCCAAGCGGCTTGATGCAGGGTCGGCTCACAGCTTCACCGTTTTTTGAACCTTGCGGCTCTTGTAAACCCGATACTCCGAGTAACCGGCGGCCAGCGCCAAGTCGCGCGCGCGATCAAAGTCGGCTCCCACATCTTTGGGGTCATGTGAGTCGGAGCCAAAAACGATCGGTACGCGCTCGGCGGAATAGGCCTTGAGCACTTCGAGCGATGGATAAATTTCTTTGACGGGTTTGCGCAGGCCGGAGGTGTTGATCTCGATCGCCACGCCGGATTGGGCAAAGACGCGGGCGGTTTGGCGGATGGTGTCGGTGAGATCGGCCTTGGGCCGGTGGCCGAACTTTTTAACCAAATCGATATGGCCCATGATGTCGTACAACCCGGAGCGGGCGGCGCCTTGCAGAAGACGGTAGTAATTTCGGTACACTTCATCGATGTCAGCGTTTTTCCAACGCTCGATTTCGCGCGGGTCGTCGAAGGCCCAATCCCCTTCCGGCTGCTTCATAAAATGGACCGATCCGATCACAAAGTCATACGGGTATTTTTTAAGAAGCTCGCCGATCCTGTCCGAGGCGTTCTGCATGTAATCGGCCTCAATGCCGATCTTGATCGAAAGGTTGGAATGGCGCGCGCGGGCTTCTTCCATGTCGCGGTGATAGTCCGGCAGTTCGGAGAGGTCCATGGTGTACTGCGGGTCCCGGTGCGTGAGAAAAGGCAAATGATCGGACATACCGATTTCTTCAAGCCCCTTGCGCTTGGCTTCGGCGATGTACTCTTCGATCGTGCCGACGGCATGGCCGCAACGGCAGGTGTGCATGTGATAGTCGTGCTTGATCTTCATAATGACAAATTCTGATCAAAAAGTTCCAGATGCGAGGCGCGACGAGCGAAGCATACAAAGAAGTATGTGAGCGAGGAGCAACACTCTCTGGCGCGCATGCGCGCCCAGCATGACAGCTTTTTCATCAGAATTTAAACCACGCTGCACAGGATCCTCACGAGCTTATCGCGGTTGGTCTTGAGGTTTTTCATGTGACAGCCGGCGGAATTGAAGTGGCCGCCGCCGCCAAAGACCTGGGCGATCTTGGCGACATTGATCCCCGCCTCCGAGCGCAAGCTCACGCGGCACATGCCGTCGGCGCCTTCTCGCATCAGCGCGGCAATCTTGACGCCATCAATGGAGCGCAAATCATCCGCCACGCCGTCCACATCGGACATGATCCCGTTCACCCGCTTGAATTCCGCCTGCCGCACATAGGACCAAACCACCCGCCCGTTGCGCTCGAACTTCATGTGCTGAACGCTTTTGGCTTCCAGCCGCACGGTCGTCTCGGATTTTTTCCAATAGGCCTCTTCCAAAAGATACTTGAGGTCGACACCGCAGTCCAGCAAGTCCGCGCAGATCCTGAAGGTCCGGCTGCGGACATTCGCGAATCTAAATGCGCCCGTGTCGACGATCACAGAGGTCAGAAGACAAGTCGCGATCATCGGGGTGATCTGAATATCGAGCTCCTTCAGCAGGTCGTAAATGATCTCTCCCACTGCGGCGGCGGCCGGGTCGGCGACCAGAAGCCTGCCGAAGACATCGGCGAAGTCGTGATGATCGATCTGTATCGTTTTGGGGGTTTCTTCAAAGTATTTGCCGAATCTTCCCAACTGCCGCAGCGTACCGCAATCGACGGCGACGGCTAGATCCACGGAATCCTCCCAGCGGTCGAGCACCAGTTCTGAACCCGGCAAAAACCGGTACCGCGGCGGGATCCCGTCCGGACTCACCATCACGACGCTTTTGTCGATCGACAAAAGCCCAAGACCCAGCGCCAAGAGCGAACCCATCGTGTCGCCGTCCGGATGCACATGGCTCGAGATCAGAATGCGGTCGGCGGCCATGATCTGCTGGGCGGCCAGGCGGACGCTTTTGGCGAGACGAACCGGCGCGGGTTTTTTTTCTTGGGTGGATTTTTTCATATGGATCTTTTTATAAGTTCACGCGGCCTGGGGCGGACAATTTAAAAACTTAGAGACCAGCGCGATGAGATCTTTTTGTCCGAAGAGCTTTGGCAAAACCCCGTCGGCCAATCGGTCGGCAAAAAGCTTGTTGGCCAGCGCCTGATTGACCGAACACACGATCACCGGCACATCCCGGATGTCGAGCGTCAGTCTCAGCTCCTTCAAGAATTCATCTCCGTTCATGATCGGCATCAGAATATCCAGCAGGATCAGGTCCGGCTTGCATGCGTGCACGGCTTCCAAGCCCTGGCGGCCGTTGTAGGTCTGAGTAAGCCGAACATCAAAGGACGCTTCAAGGATTTCCTTATAAATCGCCTGAATATCCTCGTCGTCCTCGACGATCAATATGTTTTTGGTTGCCATCAATCCCTGCGGTTCCGCTAGTCCCGGTTAAGCTCTTTTTCGGCGGCTTGAACGACCTCGTCCAGCGTGTCGATCAGCCGCGGGGGCAAAAACTTGTTGGCCATCGCTTCAAGCCTAAAGCCCTCCAGCTGACGGACGAATGACTTCAAAAACTTCTGACGGCGTTCCGCTCGGACCTCGTCCGGCTTTTTCTGGGGACCGCTATCCGACAACATGCGCAGCTCTTTGCGGACATCGGCCGGCTCGCGCGCGTCGTCCAGCACCTGCTTGCGGATCTTCCGGTATTGCGTCTCGTCGAACTTCTTATTGTTCTTCGCCAGTCGCAGCAAATTGACCGATTCCAGGTCGGGGTGTTTGTCTTCGGGCTCCACCTGGCCGCGCACCCGCTCAATATAGGAAGGCTCTTCCGTCTCCAAAAAATGATACGACTTAAGGAGCTTGGCCGCGGTCGGCTGTTTGATGCCGAGCTCCTTGGTGCAATAACCCTCAAAAGTGATAAAGCCCCACTCGATATAAAGCTTGTCGCGATGGCAGGCAAAAAGCGCCTCGCCGAGCTCGATCCAGCTGGTCTTGAACCGTCGGCAGGTTTCGAGCACGCGGTACCGGTACGACGAGTCGTCAAGCGTCTGCAATTTTTCTTCAATGCGGGTTAAGGACTTGGACTTCATGCGGTTAAGTACTCCTCTACGCGGGCAATGACTTTTTCGATGAGGACATCCGGCGTGGACGCCCCGGTGCCGATGCCGACGGTTTTAATATTTCGTTTGAGCCAGTCGCTGGATGTGCGAATTTGAAGGCTGGTCGGGTCCAGATGTTGAACCATGGCGCTGTCCGTCAGATCCTCGGGCCCGCGCACATGAAAAGTCGGGAAGCGCAGGGACGCGATCTCGGACAGATGCGTCGTATTGGACGAGTTGAACCCGCCGATCACAAGAACGAGATCTAACGGCTCCTCGAGCAGTTGGAACAGCGCGTCCTGCCGTTCCTGAGTCGCTGAGCAGATCGTGTCGTACTTCATAAAATGGTCATCCGGTTTTGCGCCGGCAAAAACAGCCGCGTAGGACGCCTTGAGGAATTCCTGAATCTCGAGCGTTTCGGACTTGAGCATCGTCGTTTGGCTCGCGATGCCGATGCGCTTCAGGTGAAGCTCAGGATTAAACCCCGAGGATGCCTTCTTCACGTATTTTTTCATAAAATCTTCGGACGAGATCTCTTTTTTGACGAACCGCTCGATGTCGCGGGCTTCCTCGTGGTTGCGGATGATCAAAAAGTGCCATCCGAACTTGGTCGCTTGGCTTGCCGTGGCTTGGGTTTCTTCATGATCCCAGATGCCGTGAATGATGGAGGTGTACTGGTTCTGCGCGTACTTCTCGACGCGCTTCCAGACGAGCACGATCGCGCCGCAGGTCGTGTCGACGACCATCACGTTCTTGGCCTTCAGCTGTTCCACATCGCGGTGCTTGGAACCGAAGGCCGCGATGACGACGATATCGTCCTTGGTCAGATCGTCCAGGATCAGCTGGTTATCGGCCGAACGGTTGAGCACGACGACATGCTTTTCCTTCAAGTCCTGATTGACTTTGGGATTGTGGATCACATCATGCGTCAAAAAGATGCGGCGGTCCGGAAAACGCTTCACCGTCTCAAACGCCATGTCGATGGACTTTTCGACGCCGTAGCAAAAACCGAAGTGCGTCGGGATGCGGTAGGTGATGCCGGTGCGGTCGGAGACGAACCGGCCTCCGTTTTCGATCATCTTTTTGACAAACTCGGAACCGTAAACGGAATGCTGGCGGTCCAGCACTTCGCCGAAGTCCATCATTTTTGAAAGATACTTTTTTTCGGTGTTTTGCATTTATGAAATTAGCTTCTTCAGTTGGTTGATGTAAGCATGTGCTTTAGAGATCTTCTTAATTCTACCCTTGTCATAGACTTTTTCTTCAGCGATAATTCCATTCCTATACAACCGAAATGTGCCGTCGAAGCAGCCGTTAACAAATTCTCCTTCTGCTTTCAACACACCCTTTTCGTCATAATCTTTCGAAGTGCCATGGGGCTTTCCATTTTTAAATTGCATTTGGGAACGCAACTGACCGTTTTCATAGTAATCTTTGGATAAGCCTTCAATTTTATGGTCTTTGTAGGGAATCTCGGATTGAATGTCGCCATTTGGATAATGAGTTTTTTCTATCCCATCCTTTTTATCCTGATAAAGAATATTATTTTTATCGTCCCACCTACCATTTAGATAATTCCACTCGTAGACAATACTTCCGTTCTCATTAAAATACTTATACCAACCGTGGAGGTTATCAGATTTATAACCTACCTCACAATACAAAGCTCCACTTTCATAATATATTCTTGAACGGCCATCGAGAGAGCCTTTACGAATAGACCATTCGCTCGCCAATTTATTATTCTGATAATATTGCTTTACAATGCCGTCAACACTTCCATTTTTATAGGGTCTTTCCATTTTTAAAGAGCCATTTTCGTAGAATTCTTTTGCAATCCCGATGGGCAGGCCATCTTTAAACTCCGCTATAGCGGCAATTTGACCGCCAGGATAATATGCGCACATACGCCCCTGTAGCTTCTCGTTTTTAAAATTTGCCTCGGATTCTAGTTCACCAGTTTCGTAGTATTTTTTTGCTGGGCCATTTAATTTATTTTGGGCGTATGTCATTTCCTCGGCCACAGCTACGCCTGAAGGAAAGTACCTTTTAGTGACCCTTTCTTTTTTTCCATCCAAATAATTTATTTCCCACTCTAATTTTCCGTCCTTGCCGTAAGTCTTGGAAATACCATTCAGATGTCCGTTATCATATCGCCACTCCGCCTTCAATCGACCATCGGGATAAGATTGCTTTCGAATCTTAATCTGGTCGGCATAAGCCGCAGGAATGAGACACACCAGAATACCGATTACTAAAGCAAGTTGGTTGAATTTTTTCATCGGGTTATGTCTTAGCTCTTAAGGATTTTTCAGTTTTTTCACCTTACGATGACGCTCTATTTTGCAAACTTTCCGTGATGGCTGTTTTGTCGGACGGGGTCAGGATCGTCTGGGCCTTGAGCGACTGTCGCGGGTCGGCCAGGATCTTTTCGAGCAGGCGGTGATAGGCCGCCCACATGACCTTGACGCACGGCCGGCTGTCGGATTCGAGGTATTCTAGTACTTCCCATCCCGATTTAAAATATTCTTCACACCGCGCGCCTTCAAATCGATAAAACGCTTCGAGCTTGGCCGGGTCGCAGGCACCGGATACGACCGACTCGGGCGTGAGGCCAAATTGCGTGAAGTCCTCGAGTGGCAGATACACGCGGCCGCGTTCCAAATCTTCCGACACATCGCGCAAAATATTAGTCAGCTGAAACGCGAAGCTCAGGTCCCGGCCGTGCTTCAAAACGCGCGGATCCGCCTTGAATCCGTACACCGGCAGCGAAACCTTCGCGATGCTCGTCGCCACCAAGTCGCAGTAACCGGTAAGCGTTTTAAAATCAGGGTACCGCTTAAATTCCTGGTCCCGCACACAACCGTCGACCAACTCCTGAAACCCATCCCGCGGGATCGGGTACCGCTTGAGCACATCCAAAAGCGCCGCGCTGATCGGATGCGTGGCCTCGCCCTTCCGGTACACGCGGTCAAGCTCTTCCGTCCAGCGGCCAAGCAGCGCGCGCGGATCACCCGCGCCGGTTCCGTCTCCGGCCTCGTCCGACACATCGTCCACAAACCTGCAAAACGCGTACACGACATGGATCGCGCGCTTTTTATCTTCAGGGAGAAATTGGAAGCCCAGCGAAAAATTGGATTCCCGCTTGCGCATCAACGCTTCGCAGTACCGGTAGGCCTCATCAAGATTCAATGTTTCCGTCGCCATCCAAATCCTTGGGGTTCAAAACGAGTTGTCGGGATTTCCAGCCGGCGGACAGCGCGTCCGCGAGCAAAAGCCGCCATCCGGCCGGCGCATAAAATTTTTGTAAAAATGTCCGCAGGTCGCCGGAGCGGCGGGCCATCGCGATCAGAGCGGCGGGAACCCAGGGGCCGCCTTTTTCGTACAAAAAGCGGTTCCAGAGACTCACCTTTTGTTTGCCCTCCAGCGCGGATTTCCAAAGGGTATTGTACTCCAGATTTTGGGAAATGCTCCGCGCGGCCAGAAGCCCGCTGGTGAGCGCGTACCGGATGCCAAATCCAAATAAATAGTCCTGAAACCCCGCCGCCTCACCCGCCCAGATCACCCCGCCGGAGTTCAGCCCCGGCTTCAAAAAAAAGTTCGCCACCAGCTTCGCTTCCTCGCCCCCCTCGGGCTCAACCCC
>JAGVCY010000305.1 GCA_020058965.1 Candidatus Omnitrophota bacterium
TTCCGATCTGGCGCTGACCCCGATCGTGGCCGTTGCGGTGGTTGGCGCGGCGGCGACTACTTGCGCGGTCACGGAGCTTGGATACCGCGCCAGAATCTTGACCGTGCTGGGCTCGATCACGCTCAGTAGAATATTGGGAAAAAAACCTACGATGACCAAAACGAGCATGAGCGCCGCGTACGGGATTTTGGCGAAGCCGCGCGCGTCGTGAACGCTTTCGCAGGCAGGGTTGAGAGGCCCTTGGATTGTGTGACGAACCATCTTCAGCATATAACCCGCGGTGATCACGAGGGCTGCGACGGCTGCGATCGTCGTGATGGGATATTTGTCCCAAGATCCGAGAAGCACCATGAGCTCGCCCATAAACGGCGCAAAACCGGGCACGCCGGCCGAAGCCATGGCCGCCATAACAAAAAGCGTAGAGATGAACGGAATCTTGCGTCCCAGACCGCCCCAGTCTTCGAGTTGGCGCTTGTGAGTCTGCTCGTAAACAAAACCCACCAAGGCGAAGCTGAGGGCCGCCATGATGCCGTGCGCGAACATGTACAGCACGGTGCCGTTCAACCCGGACGGGGTCAGGCTGGCTAAGCCGAGCAGGATCAAACCCATGTGGCTGCAGCTGGAGTAACCGAGTATGTACTTCAAATCTTTTTGGGTGAAGGCCACGAGACCGCAATAGACGATATTGAGGATCGCGATTGCCGCGACATAAGGCATCCATTGTGCCGCGCCTTCGGGCATGAGTGTCAGGCCCAAACGGATGATCATGTACGCACCAAGTTTTTTCAAAACACCGGCGTGCAGCATCGAAACGGAAGTAGGAGCGGCGGCATAACCGAGCGGGGACCAGGTGTGCATCGGCCACAAGGTCAGAATGACGCCGAAACCGACCATGATGAGCGGAAATGCCCAGGACTGGAAGCTCGCGGGCAGAGGATTCGCCTTGAGTGCGGCTTCGATCACGGTGAAGTCGAAGGTGTTGAGACCGGTCGCCCAGTACAGCGCGATGATCGCCAGCAGCGCCAGCACCGCGCCGAGCGTGAGGTACAGCGTGAGCTTCATGCTCGCGTAGTCTTTGTCGCCCGAGCCCCAGGCACCGATCAGTGGGAACACCGGGATGACCGCGCATTCGTAAAAGAAGTACATGAAAAATATATTGAGGCAGCTTAGAGCACCAAAACAGCCGACGATCAGGAAGAGATAAAAAATCAGATATTCCTTGAGCCGTTCCGTGACCTGGCAGGCCACATACACGCCCGCGAGCGAGCAAATAGCTGTGAGAACGAGCAGGACGAGGTTGATGCCGTCCACGCCGACATGGTACTGAATGCCCAGTTGGGGGATCCAATCAAATTTATCGACAAACTGGTAGCCGCCCGCAACGCGGTCGTATCGGGCAAAGGCTGTTATGGCGGCAATCAACGATGCGGACACGGAGGCAAAGGTGATGCCTCGTAGAAGTATGCGCGCTTCCTTCGGCGTGAAAAACAGCGCGATGGCACCGGCCAAAGGCGCGAGCAGAACGATGGAGATAAGACCAAACGGCATCATGAGATGGTCCTTGTCAGGGTGAACAAGATCACCCCAATCAGCCCGAGCGCGAAGACGAGAGCGTAATTAGCCACGCGTCCGGTTTGTAATTTGCGCATCACGGATCCTGTTTCGCGAGTGGACTCCGCCGTAAAATTAACCAGTCCCTTGATCAGCACATTGATGTCAAAGCGGTACAGAACCCCGGCCGTGAATTTTTGAAAAAAGTTTCCAGCGGCCGCAAACACTTCGTCGAGATAGTACTTTTGGACGAGCGTGCGGTAGAAGAATTGGGGGAGCTTGGCAACGGGGTCGTTGTTGGTTTTGAGCGGCGCGTAGAGAAAGCTGCCGAGCAGAATGCCCGCGATCGCGGCGCCGGTGGCCAGATAGGGAACGATGGCCGCATGATGAGCGGCATGTTCATGACCGCCGGCCAGGAAACCGGGGATGCCGATGAATCCACCGATGATCGAAAATACCGACAAGATCAAAAGCGGGAGCAGCATAACGAAGGGGGCTTCATGCACTTCGTGCGCGTGTCCGTCACCATGGCCATCGGCTGTGCCATGCGCCCCATGCGCCGCGTGGGACTTTTTGTGGTCATGGCTGTGATCGTGCTTGAAAGAACCAAGTGACTTCCGGTCAGAGCCCAACACCGCGACCCAAATCAGGCGAGTCATGTAGAAGGCCGTGAGAAGCGCCGTCGTCCAACCGGCCCAGAAAATCACCGGATGATGGCCGTACGAAAGCGCCAAGATCGCATCCTTGGAGAAGAATCCGGCGAATGGCCAGATTCCGCACAGCGCGAGCGTTCCGATTAAAAAAGTAATCGCCGTAATCGGCATTTTTTTGATCACACCGCCCATTTCCCAAATATTCTGGGTGTGGAGGCCGTGAATGATCGCGCCGGCACCCAAGAAGAGCAGGGCCTTGAAGAACGCGTGCGTGGTCAGGTGGAACATTCCGGTTTCGGCACTACCGAGGCCGATCGCACTGCCCATGTAACCCAGCTGACTGACCGTGGAGTAAGCGAGAATTTTTTTAATATCGGTCTGAACCACCGCGAGGCCGGCCGCAAGGACCGCTGTCAACGCACCGACGACAGCGATCACTTGCATCGCGTCGGCCGACAATTCGATCATAAAAAACACCCGCGCCATCATATAAATGCCCGCCGCGACCATGGTTGCCGCGTGAATCAGCGCGCTGACCGGTGTGGGGCCTTCCATCGCGTCCGGAAGCCAAATGTAGAGAGGGAATTGAGCCGATTTACCCGCGACCCCGCAAAAAATAAGCAGAACCGCCAAGAACAACGCGCCCGGCAAGATGAGCCCACTCTGAACGGCCTGAGGAATGATCTCGTGCAGCTGATGAAAGTTCAGCGTGCGCGCCCCCGCGGCTGATCCGTGACCCGAAAGCACCCAGAGCAAAAGGATGCCGAGCAGGAAGCCAAAATCAGCGACGCGGTTGACGATGAAGGCTTTGTTTCCGGCGTCAGCGGCGGACGGTTTTTCGAACCAGAAGCTGATAAGGAGGTAGGAGCTTACGGCAACGAGCTCCCAAAAAATAAAGAGCATCAGGAAATTGGGCGACAGAACGATACCGATCATCGAAAAAGCAAACATCGAAAGTGACGCGAAGAATCGCGCGAAGCTTTTGTCGCCGTGCATGTAGCCGACCGAATACAGGAAGATGCAGCTGCCGACGCCCGTCACCACCAAGAGCATTAGCACGGAGAGCGGGTCGACCAAAAAGCCGAAGTCGATCCGCATCGGACCGGCGTGGAGCCAGAGGTAATTGACTTCAAACGGAAGTGTGATTTTATGGCTCAGCGAGCCGACAAAAATATTAATGACAAGACCCAGGGAAGTGAGAATGCCGGCGAGCGAAACACCCGCGGCAATTTTGGGCTGTTTTAACAAAAAGAGTGCGATCACGACTGCCGAAACGAGCGGCGCGAAGAGAATGATCCAGAGGTGAAGTGGATTTACCACTTTAGGGTGTCCAAGTCGTCGACAGAAGTTGTTTTTTTCTTGCGGAAAAGCAGCACGACGATCGCTAGGCCAACCGTTACTTCGGCCGCGGCAACAATCATAGTAAAGAATACCAATACTTGGCCTGTAAGATTACCCCAATAAGAGGAAAAGGCCACAAAGGACAGATTTGCAGCGTTCAGAATCAGTTCGATTGATAATAGAATCAAAAGTATATTACGACGAGTTAGAAGACCATAAAGACCGATGCCAAATAGAAGCCCTGAAACGACGAGATAATGATGCAGGCCCACAACGAAGGGGCAAGAACCCATGCTGGGGAGACAGACAGGGGTCATTGGGAGTCTTTCTTGGCGAGCACCACGATGCTGGTGACGGCCGCTAGAATCAACAAGGAAGTCAGTTCAAAGGGCAGGACAAACTGATTGAAGAGGACTTTTCCGATGGTTTCAGGCACTCCGTGAATCGCGGTCATTTGCGGGACGCGCACCGTGCGGATCACGGCGATGAGCGCAATGAAGAAAGTTGTTCCCGCAATCACGGCAACCACCTTGGTGAACCAGCCCGCGCCTTTAACGGCGTTCATTTGCTGAGTGTCCATGAGCATGACGATAAAGAGAAAAAGCACGAGGATCGCGCCCGCGTAGACCATGACCTGAATGACCGCGACGAGGAAGGCTTTGAGGAGAATGAAAAGACCGGCCGTGAAGCACATGGCCATTACAAGCCACAGAACACAGTAAACCGCCGACCGAGAGCGGACAACGCCGACGCCGGAAATCAGCGCTCCCAAGGCAAGAATGTAAAAAAGAACGTTTTCAAGCATCTTTAATCAAAAATCTCGCAAAAGTAGTGGGAATACTCGACGCAGACGACTAAGAATATTTGCCCATTCTAGTGTCGGTGAAGGGGATTGTCAATGCGACTAAAAACGCTAAAAGAAACCCGATACTTACCAGCCGCGGCTTTTAGTCGCTTTGCGCAACTCCACAAAGGCCTGCTTGTCTTTTCCATTGTAAGTTCGCAATCCAAGAGTCCCGAGATAGGATGAGAATCCTCGATCGCTTGAGCCATAGTACCTCTCAAACTCCGAGACTTCACCGGATGACTTGTCATGAAGCCAGTCGAAGCTCAGGATAGGGATTTGGTCGTGATGATTGTCCCAGGCCAAAAATGCTTCGCGCACAAAAGCGGCCTGTTTTTCTTCGCTGCTGCGGTTGCCGCCGCCCGACGGGTAGCCGATTTCGGCAAAGTATATTTTTTTGTCCGGGTAAAACGCCGTGATTTTATTAAAATCTTCACGCGCGGTTGACGGATCACGTACGTCAAAACTACCCGGCTTAAACGGATAGTAGGTCACCAGCACCCCGTTTGAGTTGTTCAGGACTCCTTGAACGTGATCGCGCAAATTCATGAAGCCGTCAAAAGTGATTTTTCCGCTGACAATAGCCCGGGGGAATTTGTTCCGAACGAAGGGAGCGACCGCGTTATAAAACTCCGTGTATTCTCGCCACGCTTTATCGGAATTTCCCAAGTAGATGTCAATTTCGTTTCCAATCATTTCCACGCGCGCGATCGCGAACGATTTATCAAATCCCACCGCGCCTTCAGAAATGCTCATGCCCAGCATGCGATTGCCGCGCGGTTGAAGATTATTTTGCTGCGGAAGACTATTTGGTTCCACCGGCGCAACGTGCTGATCCGTCGGGGGGATGTACGAATCAACGGCCGCGCAACCACTCAAACTTACAAAAAGAATCGGCGAGAGCAAAAAAATCAAACTTATCATTGGAGGTTTTGAGCGCATGGATCCCAACTGATTTGTTGCGAACATTGGCGGAGCGGACGAACAACATTTGTACTGACCAAGAACAATTCTAATAGAGCTTGCTAATTTTGCCACACGCCTTTTTAGACAAAAGCCACTATGAGCGCTTGCTACGGGCGGCTGGCCTATGTTTCAGATGACAAAGCAGGAAACTCAAAATTGGGTATCACAGATTGTGATATCCAATCGGGAGCGGATGGGGCTTCGCTTGCAGCCCGAGGGCAATCCAAAAAAAACAGATTTCGCTCAAAAAAGGCGCGATGCTAGGCGCGAGGAACGCGGAGGACTCTTCATGTCCCCAAGCGAGCAGATGAGCTGCAAATTTTCGTTCGAACTTTCCATGTGCGTTTGGCTCTGGCTTTCGTATTCACCCTCGCGAATTCTCGCCGCCATTTCCGCACGCGCCAGCGTGCAGGCGGTTGCGCGCCGAAGGTCCGCCATCCTCGAAATGCGCGAGGATAACCGCGACAGGAAGTCGCTGCTTTGCCTGCCGGGTGCTTCGTGCAATGCTCAAGGCACAAATTTTTAGCACAAAATTATTGACCGGATAAAATGAAGTTGTACTCTATCGTTATCTGCTACTTCTGATCCATTCACGGCGCTGTGTCCAGCCAAGTTTATTAGCGCCAAGTAATCCGGCCTTAACCGGGTGAAACCAACTCAATCAACTGGCCGTTTCATCCGGAGGTCTGTCATGCCCAAATCCCGCGCTATACCCGTAACCACCTACATATCACACGAAGACATCGAACGAAAGATCTACAGCATCCGAGGCAAGAGAGTCATGCTGGATCAGGACTTAAGCGGCCTCTACGAGGTTGAAACCGGGGCTTTAAACCGGGCCGTGAGACGAAATATTTACCGTTTTCCGGAAGACTTCATGTTTCAGCTTACTCCCGAAGAGTTCGAAAACTTGAGATGCCAATTTGGCATCTCAAGTTGGGGCGGTCGGCGCTACACTCCTCAGGCCTTCACCGAACAGGGTATTGCCATGCTCTCGTCAGTGTTGAACAGTAAAAAGGCCATTCGAGCAAATATTCTGATTATCCGAACATTCACTCGGATCAGAGAATTCCTCATCACGCACAAAGATTTACAGCGCAAAATTGATGAGCTTGAGAAGAAGTATGAGGATCATGGGCAGCAGATTCAATCCATTTTTGAAGCGATTCGAATGTTGCTTGAGCCGCCGGTCAATCCGAATAAGCGGCCTTTCGGCTTTCAGGCTTAAAAGACAGTAGTAGGGAGGAAAACATGAAAAGATGCGCTGTGTATAGCCGCGGTTCGACGACGATGCAGGCGGAGGTGGAATACAACTCCTGCGAGGCACAACGGGACCGGATTCTGTCCTACGTCAAAAGTCAGGAGGATTTAGAAGTTTATAGGGAATATTCGGATCCGGGGTTTTCTGCGGCGACACTGGATCGGCCGGCGCTTAAGGAATTGATGAGTGATATTGTCAACCGGAAGATCGATGTGGTGCTGACCTACAAGATCGACCGGCTGACGCGCTCAGCGAAAGACTTCTATAATTTGATCGAGTGCTTTAAAAAATCGGCGTGAGTTTCGTATCGGTGAGCGAGCGATTCGACACTTCATCGGCGGCCGGACGGCTCCTCCGGAATATCATGCTGACCTTCGCTCAGTTTGAAAGGGAGATGACTTCGGAGCGGATTCGGGATAAGTTCGAGCAGAAAGCGAAGAAGGGATTGTGGAACGGGGCGATTCCGCCTTTGGCTATAAAAGCGTCGAGAAGAAACTCGTGATCGATAAACCCCGCGCTTTGGTCGTCAGATCGATCTTTGAGGAATTCGTCACTTCGGGATACTACAAATGCACCAAGGTCGTGAAGGAGGGTAAAAATGCCTGTTCGATCAAAGAGGTGAACGCGGAACGCTTGGAGCATTTTGTAACGGAAAACTTAAACCGGATTGCCTCCGATAGTCAGTACATCGAACATCTTGTCTATAGGACGGTACATCAACAGCCCCGCCAAACAGGATTCGAACTTACGGACGAATGGGTCAAAAAGGTCTCAAATCAGTTTCAACAAGTGCTGCTTGATTTTAAGGAGGGTTCTCAGAAAGGGTCCCAAATCGAAAGGTGTTTGATTTTTCAAAAGACGATCAAGGAATTAAATTTTCAAAAGAAACGCTGGAACTCGCTGTCTCTCTTTCGGATGTGCGGGCTGGGTTGGCAGGCAAGGTACTTTGCACGCTGCACGTGCGGAAATGGCGGCGGGAATTCGCGTGGGCGAACACGAAACCCAGAACCATGGCCAAGTAGGAAGTTCGAACGAAAAACTGGCGGAGAGACAGGGATTCGAACCCTGGAAACGGTTTCCCGTTTACACGCTTTCCAAGCGTGCTCCTTAAACCACTCGGACATCTCTCCAAAA
>JAGVCY010000067.1 GCA_020058965.1 Candidatus Omnitrophota bacterium
GGCGCGCGCGGCTTAGAACCGTCGGCCGCACCGGACCTGGGCCCAAATTTAGACCCCAACTCCCGCGCGAGACCATCGAAATGGTTCGCGGCTCCGATAGCCCCGTCCGCGTAACCATCGGCGCGCCGGTGCTTGAAGTCGAAAAACCCAAAGCATTGGAAAATCCCGCCATGGCCGCGTTGAGTCAATCGGTGAACGCGCCCATGAAGTCCGTTGCCGACTCTTTGCAAGGAGAATCTTAAAAGCATGTCGCAGACCGCTGATAGAACGCGCTCACGGGTTTTGGCTGTCGTCGCGTTGGTTTTTTTGAGCCCGTTCTTCGGATTTAAATCCGCTATCGCCGTTGAGCCCCAACCTTCGGCGATCGAATCTGGGCACTCCGTCGAAGTGCTTACAAGCGAAGGAAAGACCGATGTTTATTATCTTCCCTGGACCAAGGGCGACGGTAAGACGCCCAGCATTCCCATCAACGCCGGCTCATCCCGCGTCATCAAATTTGACCGGCCGATCATCCGCGTCGCCATATCGGATCCGGCCATTTGCGATGTGGTGCCCGTCGCCCGCAACGAAATGGTCGTCAATTCCAAAAAATCCGGAAAGATGAACCTTCTGGTCTGGGACGAGCTCGGCGGTGTTTCGTCCTATGATTTTGAATCGTCGGTAGACACCCAAAAGCTTCATGAGCTTTTGAGGCGGATCGACCCGGCCGCGCAATTTATGGTGGTGCCGTATCAGGGCTCGCTCGCGGTATACGGCTCCTCCGAAACAAAGGCCAAGCAGGACAAGATTGACGCGGCGGTAAAGGCCTTCGACGAGAAGGCGCTTAATTTTACGAGCACCGAAGATCCCAAACAGGTGATGCTCGAAGTGAGGTTTGCCGAGGTTAATCGACAACTGAATAAGGACTTTAAACTGGATGCTGATTTGCTAAATCGATTCACCTACGCGCGATCGTTGACAGGACAGACGGGTGTTTCCAGCGCAGGCGGGCTAGATATAAATGGCGCGTATCCGCAGAGATCGGCCGTTAGCTTTGATGGCCGGCCAGTCTTCGACACGACGGGCGTTACCGAAAGCATCGGTAATCTTGCATTAACCTATATTTCCAGTAAAACCCTCCTGACGGCTGCTTTAAAGTGGCTTGAGAACAAAAATATTATTAAAATTGTCGCGCGGCCTAATTTAATGGCGAAGGATGGCGAGAAGGCGACCTTTTTGGTGGGTGGAGAATACGGCTATCCGGTCATTAGCCAGGGTGAGGTGAGCGTAGCGTACAAGGACTATGGAACCCGACTTGAATTTACTCCGGAAGTGAAAGAAGGCGGTAATATTTCACTAAAGATCAAGACCGAAATGAGCGAGTTGGATTACACCAATGCGACCACGGTCAGCGGAGCGGAAGTTCCTGGAATTTTAACGAGGGAGCAGGAAACGGTCGCTCAGCTGAAGGATAATCAGACCCTCGTAATTGGCGGAATGATCACACAGCGGGTCAACCGCATCAATTACAAGGTGCCCATTTTGGGGGATTTACCGTTTATAAAAACCCTCTTCGCGTCAGAATCTTTCACTCGAACAGATGTGGAGCTTCTCGTAGTGATCACCCCGCACATCATCGAGCCCTTCCGCATGCCCGAAGGAAATAAGTTCTATTATGATCCGGAACAGGTGGCTGAAGCCGTCAAACCCATCGTCTCGCCCTATTCCGACCCGCAGGGCGATGCTGTCCAGGACCTGATCGTCCAAACCGAGCAACACGCCTTCTTCGACGAAAAGCAAGCTGCCGAAGCCAAATGGCTCGCCAAGTTCAATTCCAGCAAACGCTAAAAATATCCCGCCACACTCATTAACATCCCCCCCTTGTTTTTGAAGCGTTTATAAGGCATAATCGACTCATATTATGAAGCGATTAAATCGGCCTCAATGAAATACATTTGGCAGTTTCCCAATTGGCCTCAGCTCAGTTGGCAAAGTGACGTTTTATTGCCGGGGATCAGCCGGGCGAGACTGGCTCAAGGAAAGCTTTTGGCCAAAGTTGCCAGCCTGGGATTTGATCATAGTCAAGAGGCATGCGCCAACATCCTTACCGAAGAAGCCATAAAAACTTCCGCTATCGAAGGAGAAAAATTAAACCCGGAGTCCGTCCGATCCTCTGTGGCCAGACACCTGGGTCTTCCGGCGGTCGGACTGCCCGTGGCAAGCCGCGCGATAGACGGCTTGGTGGAAGTTCTTCTCGAGGCCACCCAAAAGTATAACCAACCTTTAACCGCAGCCAGACTCAAGCGCTGGCAGGCGGCGCTTTTTCCAACGGGTCGGTCGGGACTTTTGAAGATCCGTGCAGGCAGATGGCGTGGGGCGGATAGGCCAATGCGAGTCGTTTCGGGGGCTGTGGGCCATGAAAAAATTCATTACGAAGCTCCGCCAGGCGATAGAATTGAAGCTGAGATGAAGCGTTTTTTATCCTGGTGGAAAAAAACCTTGGGTAATAATGACGGACTGCTTCGTTCGGGTCTGGCGCATTTTTATTTTGTCACGATCCATCCGTTTGATGACGGAAATGGCCGCGTGGCCCGCGCTTTGACGGACATGGCCTTGGCGCAGGATGAAAAATTGTCCACGCGATTTTATAGCCTTTCTTCACAAATCATGGAAGAGCGCCAGTCTTATTATGATGTGCTCGAAGCATGTCAGAAAGTCAGCGGAGATGTCACGCCCTGGCTTAAGTGGTATTTGGAATGTTACACCCGCGCCGTTGAAAAAGCCGAAAAACTGATCGCGGATGTTTTGGCAAAGTCCAGTTTTTGGCATGACAAGAGTCAGCGGATGGAATTGAGTGAGCGCCAGAAAAAAGTGATCAATCGCCTTTTGGACGCCGGAAAAGGCGGTTTTGCGGGTGGCCTTACGACCCGCAAATATGTTTCTATGGCGAAGGTGAGCCGCGCCACCGCGTTTCGCGAAATATCAGAGCTCCTGAAAAAAGGAATTCTTGTCCAAAACCCATCCAAAGGGCGAAGCGTCAGTTACGACCTGGTGTGGTGACAACCAACAAAGATAACAGGCGGTTATTCGATGCGGGCGATGCCGACGGCTTTGAGCTTGGGATTGACGCCCAGGCCGACCCAGGCGGCGGGGCTGAGTGGGGGATAATTGAGTCTAACTGTGGTGAGAAAATAGTCGCCGGGATTGGGCGTGGCGTTAATGGCGCCGGAAGTGGAATCGATATATTTGAACTCGTAGGTTGTATTGCCGCCGTCGACAAGGGTTTTCATTGACCCAAAAATACCCGAACCCGCCCATCCGTTCGTCAAAATACTTTTAAACACATCATCCCGCCAATTGGCCCCGGCGCCAACCTGAACATTGTAATTAGCGGCCTTTTCGGTGTAGATCTGCGTCGCGTACTGGAACCGCGCCCAAGTAAACCCGATGACTCCAAGGTTCAGGCAGAAAAACACAGCCATGAAGAACACGATGACTCCAATGCCCCTCGATCATCACCGCTCCGCGTTTATTTCCAATATTTGATTTGATCATCGCTGTATTATACTCCCTTTAGCGTACCCATCACATTGACCATCGACGGTCCCATGAGCAGTATCATCATACACACAAAAATGAGTCCTGAGGGCATCACCAGTTCCACGGGAAGCTTGCCGGCCTTTTCCTTCATAGCGGACCGGCGTTTGGAGCGGGTTTCGGCCGCCAGCACACGCAGCGTGCGGCCCAGACTGGCGCCGATCTGTTCGGACTGTATCAGATTACCAACAACGGCGGATATATTATCAACACCGCAACGCTTGGAGAGACGCTCGCATGCGTCGGTCAGCGCGAGCCCGCCCGCGTACTCCCGCTCCATCACCTGCATTTCCTTCCAGAGAGGATTGGTGGTCCCTACATGCGCCAAGAGCACGCGGATCGATGACATAAATCCCATGCCGCTCTCGACGGTGGTGACGAGTAGGTCCAAGAATTGGGGTAGCTCCCGCTCGATCGTGCTGATCCGTTTGATTTTTTGGCCCTTGATATAATTTTTGAACAGAAAAAATACGACGACTCCGGATACCAGGGAACCGAGAAGATAATTCTGGCCGAGGCCGAACACCATCGTTGCCCCGACACAACCGACTGTGATTCCGATGCAAAGTTTGGGCAGGGAACGCACCATTTTTGTTGCCACGGCTCCTCGGTAGCCAGCCCAATACACTTCTCTCAGCAGTCCGGGGTGATCAAAGGCGGGGTAATGGATCCGTTCGCCCTTACCGGTTTTGAGCTTTTCGTCGCCGGGAACGATCCCGCTCAGCCGCTGTTCGCGTTCCAGGAAGCGCTTGATGGTCGCGTTGGAATCCATGAACTTAAAGGCGACAAAAGCGATCGCGGAGATAGCCATGCCCAGAAGAGCTGGAAACATATACTCCATCATTTGATGTTCTCCAGATTCATGATCCTCGCCGCCCAAAAGATTCCGATCAGATGAAGGGCGACCGCTACGCCGATGAACATCTGGCCTTTGGGGTCATGGATGAACGCGAGGGTTGTCGCGCGATTTCCAAAATATTGGAAGGTGAACAATGCCCACGGCAAAACGGAGAGAACCATCAAGGTCATCCGGCCTTCCGCCATCATGGCCTTGGCCTCGCGCCGGATCGCGAACTGATCCCGGATGGTGGTTTCGAGGTTTTTGAGGATTTCGCTCAAGTTACCTCCTGACTTCTGCTGGACCGCGAGACAGACGCAAAAAAACCGTGTTTCGGCCGTATCGATGCGGCTTGAGAGATGCTTCATCGCGTCGGCCAGACTCGCGCCGAACTTGAGTTCGTTGTGAATCGTCATCAATTCATCACACATGGGGTAGGGGGAGTGATGTCCGACATGGACGAGCGAAGACTCCACCGAATGCCCGACATCCAGCGCGTTGGCCAATCCGCCCACCGCCGTGGGGAGCAGTTCTCCGAATTTTTTCATGTAACCTTGGCGCACGCGCTGGATATGCAGTACTGGTAAAAAAAGAATGGCCGCGCCGATCCCGGCCGCAATTTCCAATTTGGTCCCGACCGTGAGGAGCATGATCGCGACGAACCCTGCCAGACCCAGCGTGATCAGCGCGAAGCTTTTAGGACCCCAAGGGATCCGCGCGACCTTCAGCCAATGAGCCGCTTCCCGAAGCATCGCGACATGCTCCGCGTAATTTTTCCAGGCGTCGGCGAACGAACTGGCTGATTCTGTCTCAAACCCGTCAGCGCCGGCCCCGAGGACTTTTTTGAGCCGCTGGCTGAGCGCGTTCATCACCTGCACGTCCGCTTGACGCCGCTCGGTGATGTAGACGGTCATCATGAGCAGGGTGACAGCAACTCCGACACAGAGTGCCGCGAGTATCATGACGCTTTTGCCGCTTTGACTTGCTGAACATGGGCGGCCCGTTCTTCGGCATTCAGAATCGGAGGCTTAAGACCCATTTCCAATCCGCGTTCAAAAAACTTCGGGCACGGCTGGTCGATCTTAAACGAACCGTTGATGGTTCCATCCGCGTTGCGTCCCTCGACCACAAATGACGCGACGCTCTGCATGGTGACGACATTCCCCTCCATACCCATGAGTTCGACGATGGAATCAATGCGGCGTTTTCCGTCCGGGAACCGCTTGATCTGGACAACGATGTTGATAGCGCTGGCGATCTGCTTATTGATCGACCGCTGGTCCAGGTTGGCCGCGCCGAGCAGAACCATCGTTTCGATGCGGGACAGGGCGTCGCGCGGAGTGTTGGAGTGGATCGTCGTCATCGATCCTTCGTGACCGGTGTTCATCGCCTGTAGCATGTCCAACGCTTCCGCGCCGCGGACTTCTCCGACGATGATGCGGTCCGGCCGCATGCGGAGGGCGTTGCGGACGAGGTCGCGTTGGGCGACAAGACCCTTGCCTTCCACATTGGCGGGGCGCGTCTCAAGCCGCACGACATGGGGCTGTTGGAGCCGGAGTTCGGCGGCGTCTTCGCTGGTTACGATGCGTTCCGTTTTAGGAATAAAGGAAGAAAGGGTGTTCAGAAGCGTGGTTTTGCCGCTGCCGGTACCGCCGGAAATCAGAATATTGATCTTGGCCTCGACCGCGAATTTCAGGATCTCCAAAAATTCCGTGCTCATGGTCCCGTATCGAATCAACTCGTCGACAGTAATTGACTTGGCTCTGAATTTACGGATCGACAGGCACGAACCGTCCAGCGCCAGAGGAGGAATGACGACATTCACGCGGGAACCGTCCTGTAGACGGGCGTCCACCATGGGGCTCGCCTCGTCGATGCGGCGGCCGACCTTGGCCACGATGCGGTTGATAATGTGGCGCAGGTGCTGTTCATCCTTAAATCGCACATTGGTTGCCTCAAGCTTACCCTTACGCTCGACATAAACGGTTTGGAAGTTATTGACCAGGATTTCGTCAATGGTCGGATCCGAGATCAGTGGTTCCAAAGGCCCTAACCCGAAGGTTTCGTCAACGACTTCACGGATGATGCGCTCGCGCTCATCGGCTGTCAGAGGAACCGCTTGATTGCGGATAAGGTCCGAGGCCAGGCGTTCGATCTGCTTCTGCGCGGTCGTTCGGTCCACGGTCAGTAAGAGGTCTAGATCGATGATCTCGATCAAACTCTGGTGAAGACGGCTCTTGATGTCAAAGATTTCCTGTTCGCGCGGATCTCTCGCGGACTGCACCTGTCTCGGAGCGGTCGGGGATGGGTCCGCGGCAAAATTCTTGGGACCGCCTCCGATCGATCGGAGCTTGCCGGGTTCCACCTTGGCAGCGGCCGCTGAATCCGTCGGAGTGGCCGTGAGGTTGAGCTTGCGAAGTGCCATGCTACGACGACTCCTTCTTGCCTTTGCCGCCGCTTAGAAGATCAGCGATCTTGTTGGTGAACTTTCCGGATTGATTGGTCGAAGCCGTCATGGAGGTTTCGGCATTTTCGAGCATCTGCGAAAGTTCAAAGATCTTGCGGGTGAGTTCCGCCCGCGAGTCCAACTGAAAGAGCGACTTGCCCGTGTTGACAGACTCGATGCACAAGGCGTACTGATTGGGCAACATCATGGCCACTTTTTGGCCGATGTTTTTCTCAAAAGCTGTGACGCCCAGCTGATTCTTGGCGTTGAAGCGGTTCAGCACCAGCTTGATCTGGTGGGGGAGACAGCCCCAGCGCGTGATCTTCTGATGCATGATGGTCAGTCCCTTCAAGCTGGGGATGTCCAGGCCGCCGAGGAGGACGACGGTCGAGGAATGGGTGACGATCATCTGCAGAAGACCCAGGTCCGAGGCGCCCGGGTCAATGATGATGAAGGGGTACTTTTTCTTAAGAAGTTTGATGACGCTTTCGAGGTCGTGAAGATGCAGGGAACTCAGCGGTTCCTGGTCCAACCGAGGTCCCGGCAGAA
>JAGVCY010000266.1 GCA_020058965.1 Candidatus Omnitrophota bacterium
CCCCATTGATGTAGATCTCGGTCTTCTTGGCGGTTGCTGTAGAGCCCCAGTATTCGACGTAGCGGTACTCGGTGATGCCGTCTGAGGTGATGTATTTGGATTTACGGCCATAACCTGAGCCGTCCGGGCTCTCATTCAAATATTCGTAACGGTCTCCGGTCAGCGCTTCCGTGCGACCCATCACCCGTCCGTTCGAAAAAAATGTCAGTTGATCTCCGTCGACTTCAACGGCCGTAACAATCACACCGACGGCATTGTAATCGTACCGCACCCTGCCGCTGGCGTCAGCCGAGAGTAGCCAACGAGTTTTGACCGAACCGTTCTCATAATAATCGTGTGTGATCGCGTTTAACGCATCCACCCGGCCAAACCCAAAATCCGTGTCGAACCCCACCTCGCCGCTATCCAACGCTGAAAATTTAAGCCGCCGTTCGATCTCTGCCGGGCTGAGAGTCGGATCCTGTGCCAAAAGCAACGCCACAACACCACTCACCATCGGCGCCGACATGGATGTGCCGCTGGCACGCGTGTATTTCTGGCCCGCCGCTGCGCCCATCAGCGTCCCGGCCGCCCGCAGCGACAAAATATCCCACCCTGGCGCCGTCAAGTCCAGCGTCAAGCCGGTATTCGAGAAATAGGCCAAAGTCTCCAACGGTGTCGTAGCTCCAACGCTGATTGACTCTGTAAAACCCGCCGGCGCCGATTGATTTACATCGACGGCCTCGTTTCCCGCCGCTACCACCAGCACGGCTCCTTTGCCTACGGCATACTGGATGGCCTCCTGCATGGGTTTTAGGAATTGGGTGAAGTATTCGGCGTAATGGACTTGGATATATTCGACCGAAAATTCGTACACGGCGCCAAGCGACAAGTTGATGATTCGCGCGCCCGCGTCCGCGGCATAGCGGATGCCGCGCACGACATCTTCGAAGGTGCCGCTCCCAGATTCATCCAGCACCTTGATGCCGAGAATCTTGGAGTTGGGGGCTATGCCGGCGATTCCGGTTCCGTTATCCTTGATCGCTCCGATGATGCCCGCGATATGGGTCCCGTGGCCGTAGTCGTCCAAAATATCGTTGTCGTCATTCGCAAAGTCCCAACCGCGCCAATCGTCCACAAAACCGTTAAGGTCATCGTCGATTCCGTTGCCTGCGATTTCGCCGGTATTGACCCAGATGTTACCGGCAAGGTCTTCGTGGTTGTAATCTACGCCAGTGTCGATCACAGCCACGGTCATGTCCTGGCCGGTGGACAATCCCCATGCTTCCGGCGCGTGAAGGGTCTTAAGCCACCATAGGTCGTCATAAAGTGAGTTAAAAGTTCTAGTATTGAAGAATGTGTCGTTACTTTGCGCCGCGACTGACTGCGCACGAACGGGAGCCGCCTGGCTCAGATTGAGGAGCGCCAAAACAGCAACGCATGCGACAAAAACTTTATTCGAATAAAACGGGCGGCAAAGGGCTAACTTCAATTCATTCCCCCTGACAGATAGGACATTAAAATACCATTTGTAAGTTTGCATGATTTATCCGTGGATTTCAAGGGTTTCAACAAACTATGTCCAGCCAAATTGAAAATGTCCTATTCCTACCAAATTGAAAATGTCCTATTCCCGGGGTATTAAGTTTGTGCCAACTAACCTCTTCCATGGGTGGTTCTTTTTGGGTGTTGTGTGGTTATGAGCACGGCTTGAACGCGTGGGCCAGGAAGGCATGGGTCTTGGGGCCGGTCCTTCGATGGCTCGGTAGTCCATGCTCTTCGTTCCGCACCGGATCTTGAGCCTCCCATCCCAGTACTCATGAATGACAGCCGTCTTAGCTCCGGTCGGAGTTGTGATCTGATACCACTTGTTCTCGTGAAGGACCGTGCGGTCGTTGCGGACGGTCCTTTGGTTTTGAACGGACAGGATCTCCTTTAAATTAACGCCGCGATGGATCTGGCGGTGCAGATCGCCTTTTGACTTGGCTTCGACCATGAACTTCTCGTTGAATGTATCCAGGTAGGTTCCAAGCGCCGCGTTGGCCTCCTGGATTGTCTTGGCCTTCGCCAGACGCAGTTCTTTTACGAGCCGGTCCTGGAGCGTCTCGAACACCCGTTCGATCCTGCCTTTGGCTTGGGGCGAGTGGGCGTGGATCAGTTTGATTCCCAATTGACTGCAAGCTCTGCCGAATTGGGTAAGTTCCTGAGGGTCCTTGAAGATCTGCTCCTCTTGGACTTTTAGCCGGTTGTTTTTGTAGGTGGCGTGCTTATCCAGGTACATACTCCTCGGGATTCCATGCTTTTGGATGTAGCGGTCGAGGCTTATCATCGCCGGCAATGTTCCTTCGTACTTGTGGAAGCTGCCGTGGAACTTGCTGGTGGCGTCATCGATGTAGCCCATGAGAACAAGCCTTGGTCCCCGTCCTTCAAGCCAGTCATGGTGGCTGCCGTCCATCTGGACCATCTCGCCTAAGTGATCTTTCCTCGCTCGCCAAGTGAAGTGCTTGGGGCTTTTAAGCTTCTTGGAGCGCCACAAGCCCTCACGAATGAGCCATAGTCTTAGTGTCTCCTCGCAGATCCTGATCTTATGGCGCTCTAAGAACTTCTCGGAAGCCAAGGTCGGTCCAAAGTCGGAGTAATCCGATAGGTAAAGACTTAAGATTTTTTGCTTAAGAACCGGGTCTAGATGCCTCGTCCCTTCGCGGCCTCTGGACTTGTGAACCACGCCCTTCTCGCCTTCGAGCTTCACGCGCTTTACGATCCGGCGGGTCTGGCGGTCGGTGAGGCCGATCTGTTCGGCCGCCGACTTTTGCGTAATGTCTCGATCGATCGCTTTTTTGATCAACTGATAACGGCTGATCTCGTACTGCCTCATCATGACAATGTCCTCATCTTCTTCCATAACGCCTCCCGGGTTGCGTTATGAAATATTAGACGATTAGGACATTTTCATTTTGGTGTTACACGATTACGACATATCACGAATCAAAAATTTATCGGTGTGCTCCGGAGCGGGTTTCACTTTATGACAAGGGATGAATTCCTCCGCGAGGGTATCTCGGGTAATGGTGAATCTAGCGAATCCATAGGTGGGGTCTGACGGATCCCCGATGAGCTTGGCGAAGTAGGGTGCTTCCAAATCATTTGGATTCGTCTGATAAATTGATTCTCCGCCGGTTCCAATGATCACCAGCACAGGCCCCAAACCCTTCTCATAAATTCCGTCCGAACCCGAGTCTGAAACACAATCAGGGTTAAATGTACCTGGCTGTACGCTAGGGCATTCCTGGGTCACTGCAAACGCCTTTGATCGCTGGTAGTTGTGATCATGTCCTTGCAGTATCAGATCCACCTTTTTATCGATCAGCAGATTAAATACATCCTCACCGATCTCGCTCTCCTTGCGGCCGGTGCTGATGTAGTTCAGGTGCATGCCAACGATTATCCATGGAATCCCCTCGGATCGCGCCTCATCAATGACCCGGGCAAGCCAAGCGTAATGCTTATCGCCTTTTTTATATAAGTACTTGGCGCTGAATTTAAAATTTAAACTGGGCGAAATAAGGATGAAGCGGGCCAGCGGCGTGACTTGGGGATAATCAAAATAATATTCTTTTCCATACTTCCCCTTGGATTTAAGGCGGTCCGGAAGGTCCTTGCTAAAGTTGCCGATCTTCCCGTGCGGCCCATCTTGTTCATGATTGCCGGAAATAATCGCGAAAGGAAAATTCTCTCCAACATGGGACCGGACGTATCGGCACCAGCTGCTCTCGGGTTGTATCCCGTTGTAGCTCATGTCACCCAGAGCCAGGTGGAACTCTGAACCCGACCCCGCAATGCCGTCCAGCACCGCGCTGGTGCTCGCTCTCGCCCCGAAGTCCCCTGCCGCCGTAAAAACAAAACTCTCGGATCTGGATTTTTCTTCCGAGCCGAATACCGAGACCGCGCATGCAACGCTCAACCAAACAACCGATCCTGTCATTAAAAAATACTTCATCCGCATTTTTTAATTCCGCATAATTCCGTTTATTCGTTTAGTGCTTGGAGGATCCGGGTTTGCCATGGGTCAGATACAATGCGGCGGCGACCAAAACGATCCCGCCGGCAAGGCAAAGAAGGTCAAGCGCGCCGTCGATCTTAAGATGCAGAGCATATTCAAAAAATTTGACCACGAGAACGAGCAGGATAACCTTGGCCAGCCGATCCTTTAAGTCGTCGAGACTCCGGATCAGAAGCACGCGGGACGCGAGCTCCGACTTTTCGGCAATTTCAATCCGGCTGATAAACAGTTCGTACAGGCCCAACGAAAAAATGAGCATGATTGCCGCGAGCAGGTAACCATCCACGATTTCGACGACATGGGCGACGATCATCGTCCTTAACTCAACCTTGGCGGCCAGGTTGTGCGCCGATTCGACATGGTAATGAAACGCGTGACCCACCAGCTGGATCGCGTCGACCGATGCCACATAAAACATAACCAACGAAACCCCGAGACTCGCGATCACGGCGACTAGGACCACGAGCCGGCTGCTCCACAAGATCCGCTCAAATAAATCTTCGATCGGCTTCAGCATGAGTCGGTCACTCCCACTCGATCGTGGCGGGCGGCTTGGAGGAAATGTCATAAACCACGCGGTTGATGCCGCGCACTTCGTTGATGATACGGTTGGAGATTTTGGCCAGGACCGGCGCGGGGATCTCCGCCCAGTCGGCGGTCATGCCGTCCAGACTCGTGACGGCGCGGACCGCGAGCACATTTTCGTAGGTGCGCTGGTCGCCCATGACGCCAACCGACTTGATCGGAAGCAGAACGCAGAACGCCTGCCAAATTTTGTCGTACAATCCGGCCGTCCGGATCTCTTCAATAAAGCGTGAATCGGCTTCTTGCAATATCTTTAACCGCTCCTCGGTCACATCGCCCAGAATCCGGATCGCCAGTCCCGGCCCCGGAAACGGGTGCCGGCCGATCATCTCGGCGCTCAAGCCCAGCTCGCGGCCGACCTTGCGCACTTCGTCCTTAAAAAGCTCCTTGAGCGGCTCGATCAGCTTGAACTTCATATCCTCGGGCAATCCGCCTACATTGTGATGCGTCTTGATCGTGGCCGACGGCCCGCCGAACGCCGAACGGCTCTCGATCACATCGGGATAAAGCGTCCCCTGCGCGAGCCACTTCGCTCCGCGGATCTTGCGCGCTTCCTTCTCGAACACTCGGATAAAGGTATGTCCGATGACTTTGCGTTTCTTCTCGGGATCACTGATACCTTTGAGATTTTTCAAAAAAAGCTTCCGCGCGTCGACGACATGGAGATCGGCCTTGAACTGCCGGCCGAATATTTTTTCCACTTGCTCGCGTTCGCCTTTACGCAAGAGGCCGTTGTCCACAAAAATACAGGTCAACTGCTTGCCGACTGCTTTGGACAAAAGCGCTGCGACCACCGACGAATCTACGCCTCCTGACAAGCCGCAGATCACATGGTCCTTGCCGACTGTCGCGCGCGCCATCCGAACGCCGTCTTCAACAAAGGACCGTATCGTCCAGGCGCCCTTCGCGCCGCAAACGCCGAACACAAAATTCTTGAGCATGGCCGCGCCGCGGTCCGTGTGCGCCACTTCCGGATGGAACTGAACTCCGTAAATTTTTTGCTTGGGATTTTCGCAGGCGGCAAAGGGCGTGTTGGAAGTCCGTGCGGTGCCATAAAAACCTGCCGGCAGCTTGACGACCGAATCCCCGTGGCTCATCCAGGTCTGAGTGACACGCGGCACGCCTTTAAAAAACTTTGATTCGCGTGTCACGCTCAAAGGCGCGCGGCCGTACTCACGGTGATTGGACCGCTTCACGCGGCCGCCCAGCGAATGGCAGAGCGCCTGCATGCCGTAACAGATCCCGAGGACAGGAACGCCTTGCTTCAGAACGAGAGAGTTCAGGGCAGGTGCGTTTTTTTCGTAAATGGACGCGGGTCCACCGGACAGAATAATGCCTTTGATCGGCTTGTCTGCGATGTCCGATTCTTTAAAATTGGGCGGTAATATTTCGCAATAAACGCCGAACTCACGGATGCGCCGCGCGATCAGCAGATTGTACTGGGAACCGTAATCAATGATCAAAATTGTTTCTGGCTTCATGATCTCCCTATTTTCTCCATACGAGGGCGCGAAGCGCCGCCAACCAAAACCCCGACCGCAGTTCGCTCAAAAGGCATCAGATGCAAGGCGCGAGTAGCGACGCGTGGTAGTCCCACGCGAGCGCCCGAGCAACGCGGCAGATGATGCCTTTTCAGCTAACTGCCGCTACGGGAGCAAAACTTCTTCTATGAATCGGACACGGCCCGTGCTCTTTGAGCGCCGCCATGTGCTGAGCCGTTCCATAACCCTTATGCTGCTTAAAACCATATTCCGGGTACTGCGCATCAAAATCAACCATGATCCGGTCGCGCGTCACCTTCGCAGCGATCGACGCGCACGCGATCGAAAAAGAAAGCGCGTCCCCTCCGATAATCCCGCGGATCGGAACCCGCGCCGCCAGCTTGATCGGCCCGTCGATCAGCACCAAATTCGGCCGCTCTTCCAACCGCTCCACGGCCTCGCGCATCGTCTCGAGCGTGGCCTGATAAATATTGATCTCGTCGATACGCGCCGCATCCCTCATCGAAACCGAAACCACGCAACGGGCTTGAATTTCTTCAAAAGCTTTTTCGCGGGCTCGCTCACTTAATTTTTTGGAATCATTCACACGGGACAAGAACGGGGCTGAGGGGTCGCGGACGATCACCGCCGCCGAAACCACGGGGCCGGCAAGAGGTCCCCGGCCGGCTTCGTCTACGCCGGCCAGGACGCTCCACCCGCCTTCGCGGACTTCGAGGTCAAACTGCTGCAGTTGCTGATTCTTTGAGGGCAGCAGCCGTTGCAGAGTCAATGCGGCCTTCTTTCCCGCTCTTGTTGCGCAGGTAGTAGAGCTTGGCCCGACGGACCTTGCCCTGCCGCGTAACGGTGATGCTCTGCACGGTCGGAGAATGAACTTTGTAGGATTTTTCCACGCCCTCGCCGAACGAGATCCGGCGGACGGTGAACTTGCTCTGGATGCCGGCGCCGGCCTTGGCGATGACAATACCTTCGAAGGCCTGGGAGCGCGTCTTGCTTCCTTCGACGACGCGCTGCATCACCTTGACGGTGTCGCCGACATTGAAGGACGGGATTTCGCCGGCCTTTTTATAGGAGGCTGATTCAACTTTGGTAATGATCGCATTTCTCATGACAACTGCTTTCCTTTATATAAATCCGGACGCCGCTGAACGGTGCGCTCGACGGATTGAGCGCGCCGCCATTTTTCGATCGCTTGGTGATTTCCTGTGAGGAGCACCGGAGGAACGGCGAGATCCCGGAATACTGCCGGGCGTGTATATTGGGGGTATTCTAGCAAATTCCCCTCAAAAGATTCAAAGGATTTTGATTCCTCATTTCCGAGGACCCCGGGGACGAGCCGGGCCACCGCGTCGATCATGACCATGGCCGGAAGCTCTCCTCCGGTCAAAACATAGTCCCCGATCGAGTATTCCTCCATGCCCCAGTGGTCGATCACCCGCTGGTCGACGCCCTCATAGCGTCC
>JAGVCY010000211.1 GCA_020058965.1 Candidatus Omnitrophota bacterium
ATCAAGGTGGGTGAGGTGGTTCGAATCTTTGACGGCCCCCTGGCGCTCGTTCCTTGCGCGAGCCCCCGGCATCCGGGGTGCGACGAATGCCGCAACGACGCAAATGCGGGGGTCCATGTCCTATTTAAGGAAGTGCGGGACGCGACCGCCGGCATTTTGGACGGCGCGAGTCTGGCAAAAGTTTTGCAGGTTCAAGAAAAATTGCGCGAAAACAAGCAAGCGATGTATTTCATTTAAACGAAAAAAAATGAAAATATGAAAGCAATGATGAAAAATTTTAGTTTTGGTCAGATGGGGGCGTCGATCGTATTGGGCGCGGTTGTCTTGATTTTTGGCCCGATTGCCAGCGCTTCTGAAGCGAGTGCGCCCAGCACGGCGGAGCTCATGCGGAGGCTGGATGATCTCGAGCAGCAAGTCGCGGACTTACGCCGACAACTGCAAGCCCAAAACGAAGCAACCGCCAATAATGTTACGGAACCTGCAGTAGCGGCGGCGATGCCCGTGACGCCAGCGACCGCGACGACTGCCGCAACTGCGCTGGCACCGCCGGTGATCACCGCTTCCGACAAGGACGGCTTTACGATGAAATCTTCCGATGACGCCTTCAAGCTTAAAGTGGGCGGGTATTTTCAGACCGACGGACGGTTTTTTACGAACAACGACAAGAGCGCGACGGATGCCGGAACCACGGATATTTTTACCATGAGGCGGGTGCGTCCGTCATTTTCCGGAACGGTTCAAAAAAACTTCGATTTTGTCGTGTCGTCGTCGTTCGATGCCGGAACCGCATCCTTGCAAGACGCCTGGTTGGAATACCGCTACCTGCCCGAGATCAAGATCCGCGCCGGCCAATTCAAGGCGCCGTTCGGTCTTGAACGCCTGCAATCCAACGCCAACACGAATTTTGCTGAATTAACTTATCCGACCGGCCTCACCCCGAATTACGACACCGGACTTCAAATTTCCGGCGATCTATGGGGCGGCGTCATGAACTACGCGGTGGCGCTGACGAACGGCACGACGGACGGCGCGGCCAGTTTTACGGATATCAACAACGACAAGGAAGTGACGGCCCGCGTCATGTTCAGCCCATTCAAGCTGAGCGATCAGGAATTGTTCAAAGGTTTTTCGGGCGGGGCTGCCGTGTCGGCCGGCCACGCGGAAGGCGCGGCGTTGCCGACACTGCGCTCGCCCGGTCAGGCGTCGATCTTCACTTATAATTCGAGCGCCTTTGCGGATGGCCCGCACACGCGTTTCTCGCCGCAAATTTCCTGGTATTACAATCAATTTGGGCTTTTGAGCGAATATGTGACCTCGACGCAGGAAGTTTTGCGCGGAGCTGTTTCAGACAAGTTCACGAACACCGCCTGGGCGATCACGGGCGCATATGTTGTCACCGGAGAAGCGGCGAGCTACAAGGGTGTGACCCCGCTCAAGTCCTTTGACCCCGCGTCCGGCGGATGGGGCGCCTGGGAATTGGTTGGCCGGTACCATGAGCTCAAAGTGGACGACACGATCTTTGATAATTACCCGACGAATACATTCGCGAACGCGAACTCGGCGGTGCGCGGCGCGCATTCCTTTGGATTTGGCAGCAATTGGTACTTGAACCGCAATGTGAAGATTCAGTTCGACTTCGAGCATACGGACTTTGATGGCGGAAGCTATGAGGGTTCTGATGCGATCGATCGGGTTCCTGAAGACGCGTTTTTTACCCGCTTCCAGCTGAGTTATTAAAAAGAAATGAAGCTTTAAATGAAAAAGTTTATTTTGATCGCGGTGGTTCTAGCGGCCGCAGTTGGTTTTTTTTATGGCGAGGGGGCCGTCAAAAAGCCTGAATTGCTTAACGTGTCGTATGACCCGACGCGGGAGTTGTATCAGGATTACAACGAGGCGTTTAAAAAGCATTGGAAAGAAACGACCGGCGAGGAGATCCGCATCCTTCAGTCGCACGGCGGCAGCGGAAAACAGGCGCGGTCAGTGATCGACGGGCTCGAAGCGGATGTGGTGTCACTGGCGCTGGCGTACGATATCGACGCAATCGCCGAAAAATCCGGGCTGTTGCCCGCGACATGGCAGGAGCGTCTGCCGCATCAGAGCGCGCCTTTTTCCTCAACGATCGTTTTTTTGGTTCGCAAAGGAAATCCCAGCAATATCCACGATTGGGACGATCTGGCGCGGCCCGGGATACGGGTGATCACGCCGAATCCCAAGACCTCCGGTGGCGCGCGCTGGAATTACCTGGCGGCTTGGGCGTATGCGCTTAAAAAATGGAACAATGATGAAGTCAGGGCAAAAGAATTTGTGAAAGCCGTTTATCAGAACGCTCCGGTGTTGGACACGGGCGCGCGCGGTTCGACAGTGACCTTTGTCGAGAGGCGGATCGGGGATGTACTGATCTCATGGGAAAACGAGGCCTATCTAGTCGCGGCCACGATCGGCAAGGATCAATGCGAGATCATCACTCCCAGTCTGAGTATTTTGGCCGAACCGCCTGTAGCTGTTATTGATAAGAACGCCGATCGGCACGGCACGCGCGCGGCCGCGGAGGAATATCTTAAATATTTGTACTCACCTGAAGGTCAGAAAATCGCCGCCCGGCATTACTACCGGCCGAGCTCGAGAGAGATCGCGGACAAGCACGCGGGTCAATTTAGCCGGGTGGAATTGATCACCGTGCGGGATGTGTTCGGCGGGTGGAAAACGGCGCAAAAAACGCACTTCGCAGAGGGCGGAACCTTCGATCAAATTTCAAGGACACAGCTCTGATCATGAACAAAAATCGGCTTTTTCCGGGTTTTGGCCTCTCGTTGGGTTATACCTGCGCGTACCTCGGCTTGATCGTTCTGATCCCGCTAGGAACGCTGATCTGGAAGAGTTCGTCCCTCAGTTGGCGCGAATACCTTGATGTGGTGACATCGGTTCGAACGCTGGCGGCGTTCCGGTTGAGTTTTTTGACGGCGTTCGTGAGCGCACTGGTGAATACCGTTTTTGGATTTTTGATCGCGTGGATCCTGGCGCGGTACGCGTTTCCGGGCAAGCGCATCGTGGACGCGCTGATCGATCTGCCGTTTGCGCTGCCGACCGCGGTCGCGGGCATCGCGCTCACGGCGATTTACGCCTCGACGGGGTGGATCGGTCAACATCTCCATAAGTTTGGTATTGAGGTGGCATTTACGCCGCTGGGCATCGTGTTGGCGTTGAACTTCATCGGACTGCCATTCGTCGTGCGATCGGTCGAGCCGGTGCTGCAGGAGCTGGAGTCGGAAGTGGAGGAGGCGGCGGCGAGCTTGGGCGCGGGTCGTTGGGAGATTTTTAGGCGGATCATATTTCCGGCGGTTATTCCTTCTTTGATCGCGGGTTTTACGCTCGCGTTCGCGCGCGGGATCGGGGAATACGGCTCGGTCGTTTTTATTTCGGGCAATATGCCGATGCAGACAGAAATCGCGCCACTGCTCATCATGACCAAACTGGAACAATTCGATTATGCCGGCGCCACGGCCATCGCGCTGACGATGCTGATCGTGTCCTTCAGTCTTTTCTTTATGATCAATGTCCTGCAGGCGAGAAGTTCCCGCCGGCTGGGGATGGAGGCCTGATGAAGACCCGCGCCGAATCGCCCGCGGTCGTTTATACCCTGCTCGCGTTGGGGTTGTCATATTTTGCGGTTTTTATGCTTCTGCCGCTCGTTGTCATTTTTGTGAGCGCGTTTAAAAACGGCGTCGGGCCATATGTTGCGGCACTGCTCAATCCTGACGCGCGATCGGCGATCTGGCTCACGCTCTTGGTCTCGGCCGTCGCGGTGCCGCTGAACCTGGTCTTCGGCGTCGCGGCATCTTGGGCGATCACGAAGTTTGATTTTTGGGGCAAGAATCTGCTGATCACGCTGATCGATCTGCCAGTTTCGGTGTCGCCGGTCATTTCGGGCATGGTCTTTGTCCTGTTGTTCGGGGCGCAGGGATTGATCGGGCCCTGGTTGGCGGAGCATCATCTGAAGCTCATCTTCGCGGTGCCTGGAATTATTTTGGCCACGATGTTCGTTACTTTTCCGTATGTGGCGCGCGAGGTGATCCCGGTGATGAAGGCGCAAGGGTCGGACGAGGAGGAAGCCGCGCTCACGCTGGGCGCGAGCGGCTGGCAGACTTTTTGGCGGATCACACTGCCAAAGATCAAGTGGGGACTTTTGTACGGCGTGATTTTGTGCAACGCGCGCGCGATGGGCGAGTTCGGCGCGGTGTCGGTCGTGTCCGGACATATTCGAGGGCGCACGAACACACTGCCGCTGCATGTCGAAATTTTGTACAACGAGTACGATTTTGTGGGCGCGTTCGCCGCCGCGTCGGTGCTGGCGTTTTTGGCGCTGGTGACGCTGGTGATAAAAACCGTGATCGAATCGCGGTCGCCGGAACTTCAATCCAATCGGTTAAAAAAGCACTAAACATCAGGGGACTGACTTTATGAGCATCGAAGTAAAAAATATTTCCAAGATCTTCAGCACGTTTCACGCGCTCAAAGGCGTCGATCTCAAGATCGAGTCGGGCGAGTTGATCGCTCTGCTCGGACCTTCGGGTTCCGGGAAGACGACGCTTTTGCGTATTGTCGCCGGACTCGAAACTCCCAATGCGGGTGAGGTCATCTTTCATGGAGAGGATGCGACGAACCGTGAGGCGCGCGAGCGGGGTGTGGGGTTTGTGTTCCAGCATTACGCGCTGTTCAGGCATATGACGGTGTTTGAGAACATTGCGTTCGGGTTGCGGGTGAAGCCCA
>JAGVCY010000070.1 GCA_020058965.1 Candidatus Omnitrophota bacterium
CCAATGACAAATCTTTTGGAATCCGCACCCGCGCCGCGGCCGGGATCAGCGCATCCGCATCCAACCGTTCGCACGGAATCCCTCCCGCAAAAACCGCCCGCGCCGCATGCCACCAATCCGACGCCAAAACAGGCCGCCCTTTATCGTCCGTCGTGAAGCGCGACAAGACCACTTCCTCCGAAGCGCGTGTCACCGCCATGTAGAAAAAAAATGCCTCACCGTGCCGGCGATCCTCCGCCGTGTCCAGCACAATCCCGGCTCCCGCCAGCGCCTTGCGCTCAGAATCCGACAGCACGGGGTGCTCGCGATGCACCATCGGAAAATCCCCGTGATTTAGGCCGCCGACAAAAACCACCCGGTATTCTTTTGGAAGCGCCAAAGCCGTGTCGTAGACCTGAACACGGTTTTTTTGCCGGCTCGCGGTCGAATACAGTCCCGACTCCAGCTCGCCCTTGAGTCTGAGAACTGCGCTTCGCACATCCTCCCGTCCCCCCATTGGCCGCACCGTCTGCCGCTCGATCAGTTCACGCGTCAGGTCCCCCGCGCGGCGCGTCGACGGCAGCTGCTGATCCCCCGAACAATCCAGCAAAAGGTCCTCAAGGAATTTTTTTAAAACAAGCGGGTTATCGAGCTCCAAAAAGCGGCCCATCCGCGCCCGCTCCCGCCTCCAGACGATCTCGTCCGCTTCGGACAGCCCGGGCAGTTGTTCGGGGATCTGCTCCCACTCAAGGCGTGCCGGCAAGGCGTCCAATTCGCCCAAAACCGCCGTCGAATCCACCCACAACGCCCAACGATGCACACGGATCACCGATATTTCTTCAACGAGATCCAGCCACTCGATCATCCGCCGCACCGCCGGATGCTCCGATAATCGTCTGCGTTCATGAAGTTCATAAGGCACTCCGAGCGCGCCAAAAACTTCTTCGACATACGGCTGATACGCCAGAACGCTTCGGAACACTACCATCTGGTCGCTCCAATGACACCGGCCGCTGCGAACATTTTGAATCGCCGAACGGGCGATCGCTTCCACTTCCTGCCGGCGCGTCGCTGTTTGGATGCAGCGAATTCCTACCGCCGATCCGGCCGGCTCCGTGGTTTCGGCCTGTTCCGCTGGTTCGGCCTGCGCGAATAATCTCGTTTCCATCGCCGCCAGCCCCGCGCTCTTGAACCGCCGCGATGGGCCCGCCAGCCGCTCTTCCACAAATCCCAGCGCCAATAATTTTTGTCTAAGCCGAAGCGGATACACAAATGAACGCGCCCGGCTCCCGCCGTCCGGAAGCGTGAGTGTCACAACCACTTCACGCGCACGATTCCCAACACCCTCCAAAAATCGCATCTGCCGCTCCGTCAGACTAAAAAACCCGTCCAAAATCACCAAGTCCAGATCCGGAGCCGCCGGCACCCGGCTTTCGGCCGCAAAGTCCTCAATCAAATCCTCCGGATCGCGATAACCCTCAGCCATTCTTAGTTTTTCATACTGCTGATAAAACTCCGTGAGATCGTGAATCTTGTCCGCGCCGGTGCCGGACGCAAGCAACCGAGGCGCCGCCGCCTCAAACACCTCCGCGCTGACGCCGGCGCTTTTAAGCTCCCTCAGCCAACTCGCCATGCAGTCCGCCATTCCGGCCGTGCCGGCACTTCGACTCATCCACTTCCAGTCACCCTCTTCCAGCACTCGGCCCGCGAGCCATCGGCGCTCAAATTGCGTGACCACGCGGTCACGACCCGTCCAGCACTTGAAGCGCACGAAGTCGCCTATCGGCAGTAGATGATGCTGCACCAGCCCTCCGATACGCGCGTCGCGCGTGAGAAGGTCATGAATACGGTCGGTGTGCTCTTTATTGGGAAGAACGAAGTACGAGGAAGAATCGAGCCCTGAACCGCCCGACCGCAGGATGCGGTCGCGAAACGCTTCAATGCAGCGGGAAGTTTTTCCCGTGCCGGCGGAACCGGTCAGTAAACGAAAAATGGGCCGCACTTTCATGCGACCCATTATAGTTCAGATTTTAGGAGAAAACTTAAGCGGGAACTGCAGCGGACTTGGAAACGGGGTGTTTGGCAACGATCTCGAGAGCGGCGCGAAGTTCACGCGTTACATCACGATCTATCTTGTCGGTGACCACATCGCGTTGAACAAATTTTTTACCTTTTTCCGTGGTGACATACATGGGCCACAGGCGGTTCAGAGCCAAGGCGCGGATATCGACTTCTTCACGGCCGGACGGCTTGTTGGTCTTCGGAAGCTGCGAGATAAGGCCCTTGAGGGTGATGTTCACCAGCTCTTCCATGTAATTGAACACATGGAATTCTTTATTGGCATTATTCGCGGTCGTCGTCCGAGATGATGTTTTGCGCTTCATAAAATCCTCTGTAAAAATACGATAACAAAATAATAAAACCTGTGTCAGAAACCTGACTGACCTAGCTTTGGAACACCGTCAGTATACCCGACCCCCAATGGCTTTTCAAGGTGACAGAAATAGACAATTTTTGACAAAAGTATCAATTCTTTACTGAATCGCTTCGATCGCCCTATTTGCGAGCCGATCCGCCTCCCGGTTCTCTTCCCGGGGTATATGCGTCACCGTACACTCGTCGAAGTACTTCGCAAGACGCTTGACGAGCTTATAGAGCATTTTTACATGCGGCTCACGAGTCTCGTACTCTCCGCTGAACTGCCGCGCCATCAACTGACTGTCGGTTTTAACCGTGACCCGCTTTGCGCCGAGCGCCACGGCTTCCTGAAGCGCAAAGATCAGAGCGAAGTATTCTGCGGTGTTGTTGGTAGCGGTACCGATGAATTCCGAAAGAGTCTTAACCGTTTCGCCGTCTTTACCCAAGAGCACCGCCCCTATCGACGAAGGTCCGGGATTTCCCTTCGATGCCCCGTCAACAAAAATCAAAAGTTCCTGAGGGCCGGACGCGGATCCGTGTTCCCGCTTCATTCCTCAAAAATAATCCGGCTGCACGACTCGCAAAAAATCATCGATTCCCTCATCTTGATCTCGTTCACCACCTGCGGAGGGAAGGTCAATCCGCAACCGCCGCAGGATTCCCCTTGCAGGGGAACCAGGGCGATCCCATCCCGCTTGGCGATGATGCGGTCGTACTGCGCCAGAACATCCGCCTGAACTTGAGGAGTGAATTCTTTGCGCGCGGCGAGCAAACCGTCCACCTGCTGTTTGATCACGGCGGATTCCTTGGCGATTTCATCCAACTCCTGCTTCACGCGGGTTTCGGACTCCGCAAGGACCTTCTTTTCGTCCAGGATCGCCTTCTTCTGCCCTTCGACTTCATCCATGAGCTTCAAAATCTGGTCTTCAATGAGCGACTTGTCAGCGAGAGCGTTCTGAGCTTCTTTGGTGAGAGCGGCGTATTCCTGATTCGTTTTGACCGCGGCCTGCTGCTGCTGATATTTTTTGGCCTGAGTTTCTTTGGTGAGGGCGTCGTTCTCGAGTTCTTTCTGTTTCATCTGAACTTTTTTGAGATTATCTTCGGCGGCGGCGAAGCGGATTTTGGCGGAAGCGAGTTTGGATTCGATGGTTGTTTTGCGGTCGGGAAAAGCGTTCAGCGATCGGCGCAATTCATAAATCCTCGCGTCAATCTTCTGAAGTTCGCCCAGAATCCGTATTTGATCCGAAAGCGTCTGTGCCATAAGATTCCTAATGGTGGGCAATAGAGGACTCGAACCTCTGACCCCATCGATGTGAACGATGTGCTCTAACCAACTGAGCTAATTGCCCTAAATGATGTCTATTTTCAAATCATGCAGTTCGCTCAAAAAGCGCCAGATGCGAGGCGCGAGTAGCGACGCGTGGTACTCCCACGCGAGCGCCCGAGCAACGAAGCAGATGACGCCTTTTCAGCGAACTGCTGTTGGGCCCACCTGGACTTGAACCAGGGACCAAGTGATTATGAGTCACCTGCTCTAACCAACTGAGCTATGGGCCCGTAAAATCTCAAGTGCAAGATTCTATCACAGTTCGACCTTAGTCGGATGTTCCCTCGTCCACAAAAAAACGGGGTCCGCCCAATCTCTCAGGCGAACCCCGTATCATCGATCACCCTCCCCCTTCTTCTAGAGCGAGGAGGTTCTCGGTCGGCTTGAGCACTTTGCGGGATTCCTCCGCTGCGGAGCGACCTTAAGATCGCGCAGCAGCGGAGCAAAGCAAGCCGCAACTCTTTGCGGCGCCGCGTTCCCGCAAAACGCTCAAG
>JAGVCY010000019.1 GCA_020058965.1 Candidatus Omnitrophota bacterium
ACCACCCAGCACGCCCGATGGCGGTTTTGGAAACTTAGAAGTGATCGTTCCAATTTCTTTTTGGTGAATATGTGTGAGTTTTCCAGTGAAGTTTAGGAGATAGTACAAATGCGAACCGTTGCTTTTTGTAATATTAGTTTTTGTCATCCCGTCATCATCTTTCCAAAAATTGATGGCAAGCCCCCCCTTCGTATCAAAATTGGGCAGGATTTTTTTGCCGATGGCAGTGAAGTTCAGGGCGACACGATCCACGCAGGCGGGCAATCCATTCGCCGAGGCATCGGCTCCGGATCTCGGCAGGCAGTCCTTAAACGCGGAGTACGCGGCATGCTGGGCGAGGCTTTGCAGCACCATGCGGTCATGGATCATTTGCACGACCGCGAAACCGCCGAAGACGGCAAAGACTACCAAGGGAATGACGATGCCCATTTCCACAAAAATCGAACCGCGTGTGGATCGGAGGACGCGGCTGGAGTGCATGCCGACAGGCACCATCGCTCTACTCCAATCTTGCGACACCGACGCCCGTCACGGTCATGCTGGTCTGTCCGGCCAGCCGTGAAATCGGGTTGAAAATAGGCACCGCGTGTTTGGTTTTTACGATCATGTAACTGCCCGGTTTAACGGGGGCGGGCAATTGGGTGTCGGGGTTTAAATATTCAATGGAATCTACCGTATATCCGGTAAAGAAGCCGGTCGTATTAGCGGTTCTAGGCGGCCCCCACGCCGCTCGCATGAGCTCATCGAACACGTCATCTCTCCAATCGGCTCCGTATTCGGCTTTTTTTCGACCATCGGGATAATTAGCGGCTTTAAGCGTAAATTCCTGAGTCGAATATTGAAGCCGAGTCCACTCAAACCCGACCAGACCCAAATCCAGACCCATGATCAGCACCGACAGCGTCACGATGGTTCCGAAGACGGCTTCTATGAAAACCAATCCACGGGTGTTTAAGGGTTTTTGAATTTTGTTGAAGTTTATATTTAAGCGCACAGCCGATGGAACCTCCTTGAATAAAGTATGGCTTAGGATATTAAGAATGTCAATAGGATACAAAAAAATTATATTATTAGATATAGATATTAGTAAATGAGCCATTTAGTCGATAAATATTGGGTAAAATCAGCTGAGCCGGAGAAGATTTTCGTGTGGCACGAACCCCGTATTTCTCGATCTCGAAGTCAGGCGGAGGGTGTCCTGTTGCGACGGGTGGTCACAGAAGCTCTTTAGCTGGCGGTCAAAGACCGCCTCAAGCTTCTCGTTACAAAATTCTTTGGAACGGGCGAATCGCTTGGCATAATAACCGTTGAAGCAGAGCGTCTCCATAGGTAACCTCCATGTTGCTGGTACAACACAGGTTACCCGCTCTGCTTCACCTTTTTAAGGGCCTGCCGCAGAGCTCAAAAGTCAGCAGTATTATTTACACTATCCATGGGAGGTCGGACGATGGGCGGGTAAAACTTTTTGAGCTTTGTTAAAGCCCTAGCGGAGCTTTAAGTCGAGGGAATGAAATCGATATCAGTGAAGGTGATATCAAATCCTGGGTTATTGGATCCAAGCAGAAGCACTACTTCTCTTAGATTGGCCGTGCGCAGAGACGGCAGGAGTGGAAGGCGGACTTCCATTTCACTGCCAAGGGTGTCCATAAATCGGACTCCAGCGACCTGTTGAACCGTCGCGAGGCCTGTTCCCGTCTGCTGCTTGAACTCAAACGTGCCGGTCAAATCTCGGTTGGAACGGTACCTCAAAACGAGTTCTCCGCCCGCCAAGTGAAGATCGTCAGATCCAAATATAAAGGCCGTCCCGGTGTAATTTGCGGACGAGGTTACACGAAACTCATCACCGCTTCTTGCTCCCGTTCCACCATAGAAGGTAAAGGCGTTCGATGCCGTGGCTGTGAGGTCACGCGCAGGACCTGCCTGTGTGTAGACGGCGAGGACATCGTCCAGAATCCCCCGTGATGACAGGTAGCGCGACATTTGTTCCGCGTCATTGCCCAATAGGCCAAGCACAAAACTAGAGACATTGGCCACGATCTGGTGATGCACGACCGATTGAGTCACCGTGTTGTATCCTTCCCAGAGTCCGCGCGCGGTGACCAGATCCGGATGATCCCTAAAGATATTTAGCAGGAAAGTGTCGACCTCAGCCGGTCGAACCGAACGCGCCGCGCCGAGCGTATACAGCGAAGCTGTCGTCGAGGTCACGAGCGGGTCCACCGCAATGCCGGGAATACCCAAAGCGCCGGAGTACTGATTGGTGCCAGAGTCTGCCACATAGCTCGCCGAAGCAAAGCCGGGAATCCCGGTCCGCGTGGCATGGTCGAGCGCAACATCGACGAAGCGCTCATGAGACTGACGCATGGATGGGTCGAGCATCTCAACCGACCCGAGCGTATTCCAAAGGTCCTGAAAAGCGCCTCCGTGATACGACGCGGGCACAAGCACTTGCGAACCCTGCGCATTGGTGTAAGTTTTGTAGGTCAAGTCCATGCTTTGATAGACGGTCAGCGGTATCCCAAAGCGGGCTGCAACAAAGAGGATCTTGGACCTGAACTCATCGCCCAAATAGACGTGGTGTCCTTGCGCCGGATCCGGATTGCCGGTGTTGTACGAGGCAATGCGCCAGAATCTTCCGCTCACCGGGTCGCGCATCTTAAGGTAGCCGGCGGTCTGACGGTCGAGGAACGTCTCGATCTTTTGTGCGACCGCTGAGGCCGCCGAGTTGCCCGCAAGAGCGGGTCCCGTCAGCGCACCGACCGCCGTCGCGAGCGATGCCGAAAGATTGGCGTTATCCCCCAACGCTACCTGCTGACCGTAAAGCCCGCTGTCGCGTTGCCAAATGCCTGTAGACGGATTGAACTTCATCCATGGCAGCAGTCCGTCAAGGCCGAACGCGGCTTGATCCCGCAGTAGAGAATTCATCATGAGGTCCAACGCCGCAAGCGCCTGCAACGGCGTACGTCCCGCGCCCGCCAAGTCTCCCGCGGCCTCATTGGCAAGGACCTGCGCATAAAAGCCGATGTTGGTCGGCTGGGTGTAATTACGCTGGAGAGCTCCCTCATGCGGGTAGCCCGAAATGGGCTCTATGGAGGCAGGAGCGGCTCCCTCCGCAAAGTACGCCATACCAGCCTCGATCATTTCCGCCGCCGTGGCGGGGATGCGGTGCACCGAATCCACGAGTGCGGTCAAATTACCGAATCGATCGCGAAGCTCAGCTCGAACTTCGCGCGATCCATAACCATTCACAATGTTCACGGTCGTGAGCGAGTCGGCATCGGTCCAACTGCTCCACGTTACGCCCTGGTCAATGCTCACACGCGCCTGAACCGGCCCCGACAAATCCTGAGCATTAAGAGAAACGGACAGGGTGGACGATTCTGCGACGTCCGAACCGCCATTGAGAATCAAGTTTCCAACAGGTCCGGCATGATCATTGGCATAGCGTATGCTGGGAAGCACCACCTCAGTCATATTGCCAAAAAGATCCTGCTCAACCAGCGTGAGCGCTGCGTTGTCCCCAGGTGCTAATGCGAACGACTTTTGTTTTTCGACACCGTTAACCGCATAAACCACGATCAGGTTAGGGTCATTGGTCTCTGCGGGTAACGCGGTGATCACCGTAACTGTCGGTCCCTGCTCCCGCAAATCGATCGTCCGCCGCGCTCCCGCTGCGTCTACCAATTCGATCTCGGCCTGCCCAGGCTTTGGAAAGACCCCTCTTACAGCAGCGAAGTCCGCAGGCAGATTCACAAGTGAAGCCCGCCGTCTGCTTAGAGCAATGCCGGGTGAAAGGTCAAATTTCCACAGCCGGGCCCCCAATAGACCTGTCTCCATGAAGAAAAGCCGATTAGGCGTCACAAGAAAAGCCTCAAATCGGACATTTTTGGAGGCGCGAACGATCCGAATCGCATCCGTTGTGTTGGCCTTGCGCCGGATCACGATCTCGGTCGAGCCAAGGGTCGCGTAATAGGTTGGATTGTCCAATCGATAGAGAGTTCCGTGTCCCGCAAAGCTCCTTCCGCCGATAGCCAAAGACCAGATCTCAGCAGATACAGGTCTCGCAGAGAGGCCCATCGAATCGTAAATCACAAAAGACTTGTAATAATAGATCACTCCGTTGGGATATGTAATGGAGGCGATGCCGGAGCTGCTGCGGTTTAGCTTGGCGCCTGTCACGGGATCCACAAGATTGGTGATGGAGGAGAGTTTACCGAGAAGCGCAAAGGCGCGTCCGCACACTTCGACCGTTCCGATGCGCAAATATCCAGCAGGAGTTGCCGTAACGGCCGCCGCGTCACGAAACAGCACGCTGCCGAACACGAGATCGGCTCCAGCTTCGGTG